>NZ_JBHZAL010000004.1:0-39191 GCF_042754245.1 Nocardia sp. NPDC059228
CTCGGCCGGTTGACCCCGATCGAATTCGAAACCATCATGTCCCCAGCAGCCCGACAGGCTGCTTAACCACTGTCACCCGATCCTGCAGCAGCCCCGAGGTCCTGGGTGCCTATGCGCACCGAGCCGAGATACCCAACGATCTCTGGGTTTCGTTGGTACACAGGGCCACTGAGCGGATAGACATCATTGGCTATGCGTACCCGTTCGTGTTCGAGCTACTGCCCAGGGCATCCGAACTCATTGCGGCCAAGGCGCAGTCCGGATGTGTGGTGCGGCTCGGGTTCGCTGATCCCGATTGTGATCACGTCATGGAGCGGGACACGCTGGAGCAGATGGGAGGAACCCTTCCTGGCCGGATACGCAACGCTTTGTCGATGCTAGGGCCGTTGGCAGACGCCCCCGGGTGCTCGGTGGGGCTTCACACGACACATCTGTACAACTCAGTGTTTCGGTTCGACTCGGAGATGATCGTTACCCCGTACTTGTTCCGGGCCAGGGGTTACCAGCACACCGCGTTGTACCTGCGAAGGTTGTCTCCGCACGGCATATTCGAGTCGTTTGCAGACCAGTTCGAGCAGATATGGGGGACCACGACCCTGTACACGGCAACACGAGGATGTGGCAATGGGCTCACGGCGTGACTACTACCGGGACCGGAACGCACCTAAGCCCAATTCGCTGAAGCCTGGTGGTTCAGCTCTGGTGGTAGACGAGGCCGGCCGGGTGCTTATGCAACGGCGAGGCGACTCGGGTAATTGGTCGTTGCCGGGCGGGATCATGGAGGTTGGAGAAACCCTGGAGGAGTGCGTGATCCGCGAGACCCACGAGGAGACGGGGTTGGACATCGAGATCACCGGCCTTCTCGGTATCTACACCGATCCGGAACACGTGATCGAATACTCGGACGGTGAAGTCCGGCAAGAGTTTGCGATTGTCTACTACGGTCGCGTAGTGGGTGGAGAGATGCAGGTCTCGCACGAGTCGACAGAGGTTCGGTTTCTCTCCCTGGAGGAGTTGGAGGACCTGCCGGTGCACCCGACCGTGCGTCTGAGGCTTCAGCATCACCGGGAGCAGCGGCAGACTCCTTGGTTGGGCTAGACGTCGCATCGCGCGGGTATGAAGATGGGTGTCTCCGTTGTCGTGGGTCACACCAAGCGAGCGGGTGTCGGCTCGTTCGCTTACAGGTAAAGGCGGCAAGGCTGACGGATATCGACAACGCAACCCCCGGCGACGTTTCATCATCGCGTTCGACGAAACCGACTGCGCGGAACGAGTAATCGGCGACCCTGCAACCGCACCGACCTGGTGGAGTCAGGTTTTGGGTGATGAGTCGAAGTAGTTTCGCAGACGATCGGCGTAGATCCATCGTTGTTCACCGGTTGCGTACCCCGGCAGTGGGAGTGACCCGTAGAGGTTGTCGGAGTCATATCGGGGGAAGACATGGACGTGGTAGTGCCACACGTCCTGGCCGCCGCCGGGTTCATTGTGCTGGCGGGTGGATACGCCGTCGCAACCGTAGGTGGCGCGCATCGCGATGGCGACCTCGCGGACAACGTCATGCACGGCGTGCCCGTATTCCGGTGGCAGGTCGTACAGGTTCTCGTGGTGAGCGTTCGGTATGACCAGGACGTGCCCGCGGTTGTTCGGCCACCACCGGGATGCGGTGAAAGCGGTGGCACGGTTGGTGCGCAGCACGATGTCTCGCGGGCCGTCGAGCGGGGTCTCGCCACCGGTGAGAAGGAAACAGAATGGGCAGTGGTAGCCGGAAGGTTCGTGATTGTGCACGGTCATTCGACCCTACCGCATGGTTCACGCCAGATACATTGCCGCCCAATCCATCCGCATCCGGCATCCACTTCGACCGGCAGCCGGATGATGCTGTCGTTTTTCCGCCAGCTCGGCCCGATGTGCGGCTATATGGTGCGGTGCATGACACTCGACAGCAGGAACGTCGTTCAGGCCGCCTGGCGAGCGTTCGCCAGCCACGATGGCGAGCAGATCGCGGCATTCTTCACCGCCGACGCGGAGTGGCTGGCGCCGTCCGGCAACGCGACCGCGGTCGCGCTGAACGCCCCCAGTCACATGGTCGGACGCGAGGCCATCACGCAGTTCATCGCGAACGATTTCCCTCGGTTGTTCGTCGGCGATGTCGAGGTGGAATTCCATGGCTTCTATTCCGATGGTGACCGCGTGATCGTGGAGGAGACGATGAGTGCCGCGCTGGCGAACGGGAATCGATACAGCAACGACTAGTGTTTCGTGTTCGAGTTGCGCGACGGTCTGATCCATCGGGTTCGGGAGTACATGGATACCGCACGCGGTCATCGGGATGTCTTCGGTGATTCGGGAGCCGCTGCCAACGGCACAACTCCGTCGGCAGTCGCCAGCTGATATCCACTTGGATTCCTGTGAGTCGGTGGCCTCGGCGCCGGTAGTGCGACAGGCGAGCCCGGCGCTGGCGGCTGGCGACGCCGTCGCCGTCACGACCAGGACTACACGGAACGCATGCCGCGACATGGCCGCGGCGCGGAGCAGGGATTGCGACATCTATCTGGTTGTGTGACGCGGTATTCCATGCCCTGCCCAGGAAGAACAGTCCATCGCGGACACCGTGACCTGCGGTGGCCCCCGGGTGACGACCGGGCGAGGTCTGTCGTGGCGGATTCTTCCGCGGATTGTGGCAGTCGGGTCGAGGGGTTGGCGCACGGCGGTAGGGTCGGGTTCATGGAGTGGAGTTTTCGTGCGGCGGAAGAGCTTTCGGCGGCGATGCGTGCTGGTGAGGTGACCTCGGCGGAGCTGACCGAGGAGGCGATTGCGCGGATCGAGCGAGACGACAAGGCGATCAACGCGATTTGTGTGCCGGACTTCGAGCGGGCGCGGGTTGCGGCGCGCCGGGCGGATGAGGCGCGCGAGCGGGGTGAGGACAAGCCGCTGCTCGGGATTCCGGTGACGGTCAAAGAGTCCTACAACATGGCTGGGCTGCCCACGACCTGGGGCATGCCTGCGTTCCGGGATTATGTGCCGGCCGAGGACGCGGTGCAGGTGTCGCGGCTCGAGGCCGCCGGTGCGGTGATGCTCGGTAAGACCAATGTGCCGTTCATGTTGCAGGATCTGCAGAGCTTCAACGAGATCTACGGCACCACCAACAATCCGTGGGATCACGGGCGTTCGCCCGGCGGCTCCTCCGGTGGATCGGCGGCGGCCTTGGCGGCCGGGTTCGGCGCGCTGTCCATCGGGTCCGATATCGGTGGTTCACTGCGCACTCCGGCGCATTTCTGTGGCGTGTACGCGCACAAGCCGACCCTCGGATTGGCGGCGACGCGCGGTATGGTGCCGCCGCCCGCACCGGCGCTGCCGGCCGAGATCGATCTCGCCGTCGTCGGTCCGATGGCGCGCACCGCCCGCGATCTCGCGCTCCTGCTCGACGTCATGGCCGGACCGGATCCGCTGACCCTCGGCGTCGCATACGAAGTGGCTCTGCCGCCCGCCCGCCACGAGAAGCTGTCGGATTTCCGCGTCCTGATCATCGACGAGCATCCGCTGATCCCGACCGGCTCGGCCGTGCGGGCCGGGCTGAACCGAGTCGCCGACGCGCTCATCGCCGAGGGCGCACGCGTCGAACGGGACAGTCCGCTGCTGCCCGATCTCACCGAAGCCGCGACCCTCTATACGCAGCTGCTGGTTTCGAACCTCGCGGCACGTATGCCTGCGGAGCAGTACGAGCAGGTGCGGGCGGTCGCCGCCGGACTGCCCGCGGACGCAGAGGGTTCCGAGGTGGCCTGGGTGCGCGGCGCCGTCTTCAGCCACCGCGAATGGATCGAGGCGAACACCCGACGCGAATTCCACCGCCAGACCTGGCGGCAGCTCTTCGGTGAGTTCGATGTCGTCGTGTGCCCGATCACGCCGACTCCCGCGTTCCCGCACGACCACAGTGCCGATATGCGGGACCGGCGGATCGACATCGACGGCGTCGCACACCCATTCGGCGACCAGCTCGTCTGGGCCGGGGTGGCCACCATGCCCGGCCTGCCCGCCACCGCGATCCCGACCGGTCTTTCACCCGAGGGGCTCCCGGTGGGCGTTCAGCTCATCGGCCCGATGTTCGAGGACCGCACCCCACTGCGGCTGGCCGAACTGCTGGAAGAGAAGATCGGCGGCTTCCAGCAACCGCAGTAGGGCCGCATTCGGTGCGGCGCACAACCAAACGTTGTGGGCGGCAGGTGGATTGGTTGTTTGATGTCCGGTGCCTCGCCTGATTGCATCGTGATGATCGATGCGAGGGTGTTCGGATGCGGCGATGCGCCGCTGACATCCACGCGGTACCGGGCTGTGAACAGGAGAAACGTGGAGATCGGACTCGCGCGGCTGATCGATGAGGAACTCGGCATTCATGTCGCGGAATGCCGGCAGCTCAACGCGGCCTCGAAACCTGTTGCCGGCCCGGCCACCTTCGAGGAGCTCCTCGAGGTGCGGGACAGACATGCCACGTCCCTCCCTCGAGCGAGCGCCAGGACTACCGAGCACATCGCCGAGACGGGCGGCCGTCGAGTCCCGGTGCGGTTCACGGTCCCTCGGGACACCGAGATCCGAGCCGCCTATCTCGACATCCATGCCGGAGGCTTCTATCTCGGCTCGGCGGCCGGCGAGGATGCACGCAATGCTCGCCTGGCCGACGCCCTCGGGGTAGCCGTGGTGAGCGTCGACTACCGCCTGGCACCGGAGCATCCCTGGCCCGCGGCCCCCGACGACTGCGAAACCGCCGCGCTCTGGCTCCTGGAACAGGCGGAATCATTGTTCGGGACAACGGATCTGGCGATCGGCGGGGCATCCGCGGGATCCACCCTGGTCATGACCACCCTGCTGCGACTGCGCGTCCGAGGCTTGGCCGATCGGTTCGCCGGTGCCGTCCTGCAGTTCGGCGCCTACGACCTCAGCGGGCAATCTCCCGGCGGCAAGCTCTACGCCGACGAGTACTTCATCCAGGCTTACGCCGGCCACATCTCCGACCGCACCAACCCCGACATATCACCCCTCTATGGCAACCTCGCCGACCTGCCCCCGACGCTACTGCTGGTCGGGTCCCTGGATCTCCTCCTCGAAGACAACCTGGCCATGGCAGCCCGTCTTTCCGCAGCGGGAAACGACGTGGACATCCGCGTCTACCCCGAGTCCACACACGCCTTCACCTCCCGCCCGACCGGCATGGCCACCGCCGCCCTCCGCGACGCCGAGTCATGGCTTGCCCAACGCCTCACGAGGAAATAACCGGTCGTCGCCCTACGCCGGTCCCGGTGGCGAGTCGGAGGCGGCGGATGGTCGCGATCGACAGCATGATGGTGGGATGGCTGAGCAGGTGAGTGCATGCGCGCGTTGTTGATGTTGGTGGTTGTGCTGGCGATTGCGCTGGTCGTGGGCGACCGGGTCGGGGTTGTAATGGCACAGAACGAGATCGGGCGCCAGATTGCCACCGAGTACAACCTTCCGCAACAGCCGCGCGTGGAGATCGGCGGCGTCCCGTTTCTGACGCAGGCCGTCGACGGCAATTTCCATGACATCGATATCAAGGTCGGCGACTGGAGTGGACAGCAGATTTCTGTTCACGATCTCGATGTCAGCCTGGCCGATGTATCTGCGCCGCTGAGCGACGTGGTGCACGGCCGCACCTCGAATCTGGTTGCGGCGACGGCGAGCGCGACGGCTCTGGTTCCGTACGACACCGTGCAGACCTTTGCCCCGGAGGGGGTGCAGTCGATGTCCTATGCTCCGGACGGGCTGCGCGTCAAGGGAACGTTTTCGGTGGAAGGGCTTTCGGTGCCCGCGACGGTCGTCGTCACCGTCGCGCCGACCGAGGACGGCATCGTGGTCACTCCGGTCTCGGTCCAGGCCGCGGCCGGCGGCCCGACGATTCCCCTGGCCCTGCTGCAGCAGAATCTCACCTTCACCGTGCCTTTGCAGCGGCTGCCGCTGGGCGCGCAGCTGACGTCCATCCAACCGAGCGCCGACG
The DNA here is from genome assembly GCF_042754245.1 of Nocardia sp. NPDC059228. Classification (NCBI taxonomy): domain Bacteria; kingdom Bacillati; phylum Actinomycetota; class Actinomycetes; order Mycobacteriales; family Nocardiaceae; genus Nocardia; species Nocardia sp. NPDC059228. The sequence goes on from NZ_JBHZAL010000004.1 coordinate 6,005, forward strand.
GCTTGCAGGTAACCGCCGTCGCCCACACCGTGCGCTTCTCCGACCTGTCGTAAGAACACTCGCACGGGGTGCTGTCACATTTCCCGCGTGCCGATGGTCGAGGAGATGACACCGAAGAGTGCATCCCGACAGGAGAAGACCATGGCCACCATCACGCAGCAGATCCCGACCCGGACCACCCCGGCCGCGCGAGGCCGGATTCGCACGTACGCCTACTGGGCGTGCACGGTGAGTCTGGCCTTCATGATGGTCAGCGGCGCCTACGGCGAGTACACCCAGCAGTACGGGACCCTGGAAACCCACACGATTCTGGGGTATCCCACCTACTTCCTCACCCTCATCGCAACGTGGAAACTGCTGGGCAGCGCCGCGATTCTGGTTCCCGGCTTCCCGCGATTGAAGGAATGGGCCTACGCCGGAATGTTCTTCAACATGACCGGAGCCTTCCTCTCGCACCTGGTCGAGCGCGATTACGGCGCCGCCGGCATGCATCTGACCGTCACCGCCGGCATCGTGGCGCTGGTCCTCGCGTCCTGGGGGTTGCGGCCCGCGGACCGCATGCTCCCGCGTCGATAGGACCGGCCGCCGCCGATGAGTTCGCGCCTCCCGACCCGTCTCCACTCCCATGACTCAGGTTCTGTGGCACATCACGATGTCGGTGGACGGGTTCATCGCACCGGAGGACGACTCCACCGAGTGGATGTTCGGGCACGGCGCGGCGGGCCCACTCGGGGTGGAGGCGATGCGGCGAACCGGGGCCGTGTTGTCCGGGCGACGCGGATACGACCTGGGCAACCAGCCCGGGACCGGCGATCGGAAACTGTACGGCGGCATGTGGTCCGGGCCGATATTCGTGCTCACCCACCGGCCCGGGGACGCGCCGCACGATCCCGATGTCACCTTCCTGTCCTGCGGTGTCGCGGAGGCGGTCGCCGCGGCGAAAGCCGCGGCGGGGAAAGACGACCTCGGGATTTTCGGCGCGAATCTGGCCCGGCAATGCCTCGAGGCCGGGCTCGTGGACGAGATCGTCATGCACATCGTGCCGATCCTGCTCGGTAGCGGAGTGCGACTGTTCGAAGGCGCAGCGCCGGTTCGGCTGCGCAAGCTGCACTGCGACGACTCCGGCCAGATCACCGATCTCCGATTCCAGGTCCAGCCCGCCGATTAACGCCGACGCCGCGCTGCCGGATCTGGGTTACGGTGATCGGCGGGCACGACGTGGTCGGAGGTAGGCAGGCTGTGGGGCGGACACTCGCGCAGGGGCAGGTTTTCGCGGGGTACACCATTGAACGGCTGCTCGGGGTGGGCGGGATGGGGGAGGTCTATCTCGCCGAGGACAAGGATCTGCCACGTTCGGTGGCCTTGAAGCTCTTGGCTTCCGGCAAGGCCGACGACCCCGAGGTGCGGGCGCGCTTCCTGCGGGAGGCCGATACCGCTGCGCGGCTGTCGCATCCGAACATCGTCGCGGTGTACGCGCGCGGCAATGACGGCCACCGCCTCTGGATGGCCATGCAGTACGTCGAGGGCACCGATGTGTCGGCGATCCTGCGGGAGGGTCCGATCCGGCCCGACCACGCGGTGCGCATCATCGGGGAGACCGCGCGGGCGCTGGACCACGCGCACCGCGCCGGCGTGCTGCACCGGGATGTGAAACCGGCCAATATCCTGCTGGCCTGGGGCCCGGATCAACGGGTGTACCTGGCGGACTTCGGCATTGCGAAGGCCGTCGACCAGACCGGCGCGCTGACCCGGACCGGCGAGATGTACGCCAGCTTCCAGTACGCCGCGCCCGAACAGTTCGAACTGCGCAGCGACACCGACCATCGGGCGGACGTCTACGCCCTGGGCTGCACGCTGTTCCACATGCTCACGGGCCGGCTGCCGTATCCGGGCGAGAGCACGGCACAGCTGGTGGCGGCCCACCTCGGCGCCGAGATCCCCCGGCCGAGCCTGGTGCACACCGGCGTTCCCGCCGCGTTCGACGCGGTCATCGACCGGGCGCTGGCCAAGAACCGGGACCAGCGCTTCGGCAGCTGCGGGGAACTGGCCGCGGCCGCCGAGCAGGCGCTCGCGGCAACGAACGGCCCCTGGAGGCCGGGCTCCCGCCAGGATGGACCCGCTGAGCAAAGCGCCGTGCCGCCGAATCCCGCTGTGGCGCAGTCCCGGATGGGTTTCGATCCGAGCAAGTTCACCGGCGCGACCACCAAACCCAGCATGCCCACCCAGCCCGCGCCGGTCCCGTACGGCGAGCTGCCGACCCAGCTCAGTGCACAGCGCCCCCGGGTCGCGGCGCCGCAGACCCGGATCAATCCTCCGCAGGTCCTGCTCACCGCGCCGCCACCGCAGTACGGCTCGGCCGGCAGCGGCCCGCATCCCGTCGACGCCACCCCTGCCCCGCCCGCCGCGCCGCGCCGCCACGTCCGCAAGGTGCTGCTCGGCGCCTTCCTGGCCGCCCTCCTGCCGGCCGGTGGCCTGGTCGTCGGATTCGGAACGGGTGCAATCCATTTCGGCAACGGAGACGGCCGCTCCCGCTCCCAGTCACCGGTAGCCGGTGACGCCTCCCAGGCCGCGGCCACCAAGGCCGCCTGCGACTACGCCGAACTCATGAGCACCTACGACTACAGCAATGGCGACGGCTGGCAGTCGAAGGTCATCGCGGGCGCGACCGGCACCTGGAAATCCGAGGCCGAGACACTACTGCCGACCATCCGTGTGCTGCTGGAGTCGGATTCCGAGCACACCCGCGCCGCCGACGCGGCCTGCACGGTGACCTCGGGCAGCAATACTCATTACGATCTGGCCGTCGACGTCACCCAGATCAACTCCACCCAGGGCAAGGCCGACACCACCAATCACCAGAAGATCACCCTGTCCATGGAGTACGTGGACGGCAAGTGGCTGTGCAGCAATCTGGTGAGCCCCCTGTTCCCCAGCTGACCGGTCGGTGCTGCCGCGCCGATGATCCTGCCACTGAAACGATTTCGCATTCCGGGACCCCGCACCGTATGGCGCGAAGCACTGGACGTGCGATAGATTCGCTGCGGATTCGTGCTCGGACCGGGCGTCGGAAGGAATCGAGCGTGGGGAACTCTGGCGCGGGGGATGGTGCCGGGAAAATAAGGGTGCTCGTCGACAATGGCGAGTACTGGTTACGCAATCGCGGCGACATCGCCATGATGGTGATGACCGTCGAACGCCTACGGGAACACTGGCCGCACGCCCGGATCGGCATGCTCACCGACGAACCCCACATTCTGCGCGGCGTGCTGCCGCAGGCCGAACCCGTGCCGGCCCACACCGGCGGGCACTGGGGCCGGGGCGGTCTCGCGGGCCGGCTGGAGGAGGCCGCCGGGGTCCACGTGCTCGGCCCCGCCGCCATGCGCTGGCGCTCCGCCACCGAGGTGCCCAAACACTATCTGCGCGGCGCCAAGAACTGGGCGCGCAAGGAGGTCCACGTCCTCACCACGGGCGACCGGGAACCCGAACCCGCCGGCATGCCCGACCTGCCGCCGGTGCCCGCCGCCCTCGCCGACGCGGACCTGGTCATCGCCCAGGGCGGCGGCTACATGACCGATGTCGACCTCTACCAGGCCCATCGCACCCTCAACCTGCTGGAAGCCGCACAGCGCCAAGGCATTCCGAACGTCATGATCGGCCAGGGCCTGGGCCCCATGCGCGATGCGCACCTGCTGCGCCGCGCGGCCGAGGTGCTGCCGGGCGCCGACCTCATCGCTCTGCGCGAGGGTCGGCGCGGCCCCAAGCTACTGGCCGAACTCGGCGTCGCCGCCGAGAAGATCATGGTCACCGGCGACGACGCGGTGGAGTTCGCCTACCGGCTGCGGCGGCCCTGCATCGGCACCGATCTCGGTCTGTGCCTGCGCATTTCAGATTATTCCAAGGTGAGCGACTCCGCCCGCGACACCCTCGGCGTGGTGGTGCGCCGCGAGGCCGCCGAGCTGAACACCGCGCTGGCCCCGCTCATCATCTCCGAATACGACGACGAGGACCGCCGCCACACGCTGCCGCTGCTCACGGGCGCGGCGAGGGCCCGGCCCGTCATCGGGCGCGCGGGCACCGCACAGGACGTGGCGCGTCAGGTCTCGCGCTGCCGGGTGCTGGTGACCAGCGCCTACCACCTCGCGGTTTTCGCACTCTCCCAGGGCATTCCGGCCGTGGCTGTAACGGCGTCGCAGTACTACGACGACAAATTCTATGGGTTGGCCGACATGTTCGGCGCGGGCGCGGCCGGGGCCGGTCTGCGCATCGTGCACCTGGACGTGGACAACCTCGACGCCGAGCTGTCACGTGCGATTCGCCAGCTGTGGGAATCCGCGCCGGAACTGCGGGATACGCTGCAGCAGAGGGCAGTTGAACAGATCGACGCCGGCCGCGCGGGTCTGGATCGGGTGTACGGGCTCGTGGCAGGAGGTGAGGGCGCACCCGGCGAACCAGCCGAACCAGTTCAGGGGGAACGATGAAGAACCTTTCGGTGTGCGTCCCGGCCTACAATTCCGGCCGCACCCTGGCGACGACGCTGCGCTCGATTCTGGACCAGGACACCGATATCGAGGTGCTCGTCCTGGACAATGCCAGTTCCGACGACACCGGCGCCATCGCGAAATCCTTCGACGACCCGCGGGTGCACGTGCACCGCAACGAGGACACCCTGCCCATCGGCGAGAACTGGAACAAGGCCGTCTCGCTGACCTCGGGTCGCTTCGTGAAGGTCGTCTGCGCCGACGACATCCTGCTGCCCGGCTCTCTCGACAAGCAGCTGGAGATCATGGGCGACAACGGCATCGCCATCTGCTCGTCCAAATTCCAGGTCATCGACGAGCACGGCGCGGTCGAGGAGACCGATCTGGGCCTGCCGAACCTGCTGGGCCGCCGCAATGCCCGCGCCCTCATGCGCACCATCGTGCACCGCGGCCCCGCCGACTTCGGCCCCACCGCGGCGGCGCTCTTCCGCCGTCAGGACTTCGACCGGGTGGGCGGCTTCCGCGGCGATCTGGTCTTCCCGATGGACGTGGATCTCTTCGCCCGCGTGTGCGCCTTCGGCGACTTCTACGGCATGCCGGAAATCCTGGCCGCCTGGCGCAATTCGAGTTTCAACCTGTGCAGCCAGACCTCGACTGTCAGCAAGCTGACCGAGATGCTGCGCTTCCATCACCGCCTGGGCGCGGAGTATCCGCAGTACGTCGGCCGCGGCACGGTCCTCGGCGGCGACTGGCGGCTGGCGCGCGCCGCCGCCGAGCGGGTGCGGGTCCGGACGGTCGCGACCGCACTGCGCCGCCCGGACCTGCTGCACTGAACGCCGCCGCTAGATGCTCGACAGCGGCCCGTAGGCGACAACGGTGTCGCCGCTGCTGCTCACCAGCCGCACGAATGGCCGGATGGTGGTGGTGCCCAGCACCCCGGACACGGTGCCGTGGAAGCCGGACATGGTGATGCAGCCCTCGGTGCCGGACACATCGCCGCCGGCGGCGTCCACCGATTGGATGCCGGGGCCGAAGCCGACGTCGAGGGTCACACCCAGCGTCGGAATCAGGTTGAAGACATCGGCTTTGGGGTCATTGCTGATCTCCAGCTCGAGGCCGGGAGTCTGGTACTGGAATTCCAGCTTGCCCGACAGCGTGGCCGGATAGCCGACCTGGTAGCCGAGGGTGATGTGGCCGGTCCACGGGTCTCCGGCCGGGAGGTCGACCTTGAAGCAGGCCTTGCCGCTGTGGAACCACTCCCGGGTGAGCGGATTGCCGTCCAGCGGCGGCACGAAATCGATCTTGGTATCGGCGGAGATGGCCTGGACCGTCCGACCATGCTGGTCGACGATCGAATTGGCGGCGTCGACGGCGGCCGACGAGGCGCCGCCGCTCAGAACCAGGCCGATGGTGCCCGCGACCGCGACGGTCGCGGTGCGAGAGAGCGCAGTCGTGTTGTTGCGCATGATGTTCCCATTCCCTCATCAGGTATTGCTGCGTATTGCCTACGCGTGTTTGATGATTCCCCAGTGTTATGGGACGGGAGACGCCGTCCCCTGTCCCCTCGGCCGATGATCGACCCCCACGCCGAGACCAACCCACTCGATTACCCTGCGTGTGGCCGCGACCCCATGATCGGTATCACAGGCCGACGTGGTGCGTGCCCGGCGGATTCATCCGCGTGCCGGGCGAGATTTGCTGGCTTTCATAGCGATTCGGTCACGTCGATCACCCACTTCCCGTGAAGTTCGGGCCACCGGGACGAGACCTCCGGCAACAGATCGGGCAAAGTCAGCAGGACCCGATCCGGCTGCGCGGCAACGAGTTCCGCCGGAGACAGGATCGGGATGTCGGTACCGGGCATGCGGCGGCCCTGCTTGCCCGGGGAGGCATCGGCCACCCCGGCCAGCAGGCCGCGATGCGCGCCCGCCAGATGCAGCAGCGCGACCGCACGCGAGGCCGCCCCGTATGCGTAAACGGTTCTACCGGAGGCGGTTTCGGCTTTCAGCCAGGCGCGCAGGGACCGTGCCTGCTGGTCGGCGGAGCGCTGGAGCCCACGCACCACCACCGGGTCCGCCACCGCCGCCTCCGCGGCGAGGATCCGTGCGATGGCGGGACCGGGGACGGCGGGCGCGTGCACCGCCGCCGCCAGCACCGTGCCGCCGTAGAGCGGGAACTCCCACGCGGTCACCGCCGCCAGCCCGGCCGCGCGCAGCAGGCCCTGGAGCGAACCCATCGTGTAGTAGGCGAAATGACCGTGCCGCAACGCATTCCACTGTCCCTGGCGCACGATGGCGTGCAAGGAGTGGAACTGCATCAGCAGCACCCCGCCCGGCGCGGTGGCCGCCGCGCGCTGCGCGAAGGCGACCCGCTGATCGGGCTCGTGCATGATGCCGAAGCAGTCGATCACCACATCGGCGGGCCGGTCGGTGACCCGGTACCCGCGCTCGGTCAGCAGCGGCAGCCAGCTGCCGCCGTGCGGGCTGCCGAACTCCCGCACCGTCCCGCCGCCGGGCAGCAGGCCCGCCGCGGCCACCCGGGCCACCGCGTCCGCCGCCTGATCCCGCAGTGCCTGCGGCTCCACGCCGCGCGGTTCGGCGGTGACGGTGTCGTCCTCGGCCAGTTGCGCCAGCCCGCACACGGCGCACAGGTCCATGGCCAGCGGATGCGCCGCCTCGGCCGCCAGACCAGGTCCTTCGCGCTGCAGGCCCGCCGACGCGAGACTCGGAAAGTCGTCTGCCGCAGGCATTTTCCCGAGATCCAGCACCCGGGCCAGCGGTCCCAGCCCGCAGCCGCGACACCCGTACCGGGGTTCGCCGCTCATGGCACGATGACCTGGTGCGCATCGAATCGACCGACCTCGCCGATGTCCTGCTCCTGATCCCGCAGCCGTTCCGCGATGATCGCGGCCTGTTCACCAGAACCTTCGATGCCGAGGAATTCGACGCCCACCTGGGCACGCCCGGGGTGTCGGCGACGTTCGTACAGGACTCGCAGTCGCGCTCGAACCGGGGTGTCGTGCGCGGTATGCACGGCCGCTCCGGGCGCGGCGAGGCCAAGCTGGTGCGCTGTGCGCACGGCGCGGTGCACGACGTGCTCGTCGACATCCGCCCGGATTCGCCGACGTTCGGCCGCCGGCAGGCATTCCTGCTGGACGACACCGACTTCCGGCACCTCTACGTCCCGCCCGGCTTCCTGCACGGCTTCCAGGCGCTCACCGAGGTGGCCGATGTCTGCTACCGCATCGACCGCCCGCACGACCCGGCCGAGGACCTGGGTGTCGCCTATGACGATCCGGACCTGGCCATCACCTGGCCGCAGCCGGTGACCGTGGTGTCGGAGCGGGACGCGGGTGCGGGCTCGTGGCGCGAGCTGCTCGCCGCCCTTCATCTCACACCTCGGTCCTGATCCGGCGCAGCTCGTCGTCCAGCACCCCGGTCTCCTTCAGCGACTTCAGCCACGCCAGGCGAGTGAAACGCTGGAAGAAGGCCCCGGCGGTGAGCTCGCGCGCGCGGTATTCCCGGTACAGCTCGGCCGCGCCGTCCGGAATGCTCCACTCCGCTTCGAAGCCCAGTTCCTTGCGGGCATAACCGAAGTCGACCCGGTACGAGCGCGGGTCCGCGCCGCTCTCGCCGGTGATGACCAGCGTGGATTCCGGGACCACGTCGACCACCGCCTGCGCGATCTGCGCGACCGTCAGATTGTTGGCCTCGGTGCCGACGTTGTAGGCGCGGCAGTGCACGGCCTCGTCGGGCGCCGCCAGGCAGGCGGCGAAGGCGCGCGCGATGTCCTGCGCGTGCACCAGCGGCCGCCACGGCGTGCCGTCCGAGAGCACTTTCACCTCACCGGTCAGCACCGCGTACCCGACCAGATTGTTGAGCACGATATCGGCGCGCAGCCGCGGCGAGAACCCGAATGCCGTGGCATTGCGCAGGAATACGGGGGAGAAGCCGGAGTCGGCGATGGCGGCCACATCGTCCTCGACCCGGACCTTGGACTCGGCGTAGGGGGTGAGCGGACGCAGCGGCGCGTCCTCGGTCACCAAGCCGTCCCCGGCCGCCCCGTACACCGAACACGTGGACGCGTAGAGAAATCGGCGCACCCCGGCGTCCTTGGCCAGTCGCGCCAGCCGGACCGACGCGTGATGGTTGATGTCGTAGGTGATCCGGGGCGTCAGCGCGCCCAGCGGATCGTTCGACAGCGCCGCCAGATGCACCACGGCGTCGAAACCGGAGAGCTGATCGGCGGTCACATCGCGCAGGTCCACCGCGAGGGCGGGCGGCGCGGGCGGTGCCTCGCCCAGCACGCACTCCGCGAAAAGCCCACTGTCCAGCCCTGTCACCTCATGGCCGGCCTGCTGTAGCAACGGCACCATGACGGTACCCAGATACCCCTGATGCCCGGTGACGAGCACGCGCATGACTATGCACCTCCGAAAGTGATGGTGGCCTTCTCGAGCAGAAACGCCTCGGCGTGCTGGGCGCGGCACTGCACCCCGCGCAGCCGGGACAGGGCCAGAAAGGACTGCTCATCGAACCAGTCCCGATTGCGCTGTGAGGGATAGTGTTTCATCAACAGCGTCGCTTTGCGCTCCGCGCAGCCCGCGGGCAGCGGATGGAAGACCGCCGGCTGCGGGGTGTCGTTCTCCCACTTGAGGATCTCGTAGCCCAGGATCAGGTGGTCGCGGAACTCGGTGGGCGCCAGCTCGGCCAGCAGCCGGTGGTCCTGATGGGCGTCCCCGCGCTGCGGCGCGAACACCACCTGGGCCGCGCAGTCGCGGCGCAGCGCGCCCACCGCGTCCTTGACCCGCGCCCAGTGCGCGGGCGCGTAGCCGTCCGGCACGTCCAGGATTCGCAGCTCCAGATCCGCGCCGGGACAGAAGGATTCGAGCGCGGCCCGTTCCTCCTCGGCGCGGTCGGTGCCGGCACCGGTGAGCACCAGCGCCCGCACCCGCAGGCCCGGCACGGCCTCGGCCAGTGTCAGCAGCGTCCCGCCCAGCCCGATGGCGAGATCGTCGCAATGCGCCGCCAGCAGCGCGATCTCGGTGATCGCGCCGGTGTCGAGTCGGATCATGCGCTGCGCTGCTCCCACACCATCCACGGGCGGTCACCCTGCAGATAGCCGGTGTCCAGCTCGGCGCGCTCCTTGAAGGTGTCGGCGGGCTTCCAGAACCCGTGATGCTGATAACCGAACATCCGGCCCTGTGCGGCCAGTGCGCCGCAGGCGTCCTCCACCAGATCCCCTCCGGGCGGCAGATGCTCGAAGATCTCCTGCGTCAGCACGAAATAGCCGCCGTTCTCCCAGATCGGCAGCTGCGAGACCGGGGTGATGTTCTTGACCTCTCCGGCCGAGTTCACGTCCACGCAGTGGAAGGAGGACTGCGGCGGCACGATCATCATGGAGGCCGCGGCCCCGGAATGCTGGAACCGGGTGATCATCTCGTTCAGTGGGGCGTCGGTGAGCACGTCGGCGTAGTTGGCCAGGAAGTACCGCTCGCCCGCGAGATGATCGCGCACCCGGCGCAGCCGCTCACCGATGGGTGACTCCACCCCGGTGTCGACGAAGGTGATCGTCCAGTCGCTGATATCGGACTGCAGCATCTCCACTGTGCCGCCGCGGATGACGAAGTCGTTGGACACCGACTCCTGGTAGGTGAGGAAGAAGTTCTTGATGTGCGCGGCGCCGTAGCCCAGGCACAGTATGAAGTCCTTGTGCCCGAAGTGCGCGTAGTAGCGCATGACATGCCAGATCAGCGGGCGCGGGCCCACCATCTGCATCGGCTTGGGGATCACGTCCTCGGTGCCGTTGCGCATCCGCATGCCGTAACCGCCGCAGAACAGTACGACCTTCACTTCGCTTGCCTTTCTGCATGAGTGGATGCGGCGGCGTCGTCGAGCGTCGCATGATGAAGGTGGGGGAGCGGGTAGACGATCTCGCCGCCCCAGTCGGTGACGTGGCGCAGCTGCGCGGTGATTTCCCGTTCCAGGTTCCAGGGCAGCACCAGCACCACATCGGGGCGGTCGGCGTCGATCCGCTCCGGTTCGTGTATCGGGATGCGGGTGCCGGGTGTGAACCGTCCGTGTTTGTAGGGGTTGCGGTCGACGGTGTACTCGAGCAGGTCGGTGCGGATGCCGCAGTAGTTGAGCAGGGTGTTGCCCTTGCCGGGAGCGCCGTAGCCCACCACGCGCTTGCCGGATGCCTTGGCGTCGAGCAGGAATCGCAGCAGATCCTGGCGCACCCGCTCGGTGTCGGGTCGCAGTTCGAGGTAGCCGGCGACCTCGTGCAGACCGGCATCGGCCTCCAGTCGCAACACCTCGGCAACCCGTGCGGTGGGGGTGCCGACGCCCTCGGGGCGGGCCCACACGCGCAGCGAACCGCCATGTGTGCCAATCAGTTCGCAGTCGACCACGGCCAGGCCGGCGGTGGCCAGGGCCCGCTGGGCCGACAGCAGCGTGTAGTACTGGAAGTGCTCGTGATAGATGGTGTCGAACTGGGCCAGCGCCACCAGGTTGAGCGCGTGGTGCACCTCGATGGACAGCCAGCCGTCGTCGGCCATGAGCGCACGCAGTGACCTGGTGAAACCCAGCAGGTCGGGGATGTGGGCGTAGACATTGTTGGCCACCACCAGATTCGCCGGCCCGCGTTCGGCGCGCACCCGGGCGGCCAGCTCCTGGTCGAGGAAGGCGGTCTCGGTGGGTACGCCCTTGTCGCGTGCTGCCGCACCGACATTCACCGACGGCTCGATTCCCAGGCACGGGATGCCGGCGGTCACGGCGTGCTGCAGGAGATAACCGTCGTTGCTCGCCACCTCAATTATGAAACTATTATCAGTCAGATTTAGCTGCGCGATTGCCTGATCGACGAAGAGCTCGGCATGCCGAACCCAGCTCTCCGAAAATGAAGAATAATAGGCATATTCCGTGAATGTTTCCTCCGGAGTGATGAGCGCCGGAATCTGCAGCAGCAGGCAGTTTTCACACAGCCTCAGGTGCAGCGGATATGTCGGTTCGCACAGGTCCAGTTCGCCGGCGGTGAGGAATTTTTCACACGGCGGTGTGGCGCCCAGATCAAGAACGCTGCGCAGTCGATCGGAATGGCAAAGACGGCATTGCACGAAGTTCCCCACCTTTCACCGAGTTCGGGCTGCCCGCGCAGCGCCGGATGACCTGTGGTCGGCTCGGTCCGGCCTTACGTTACAACAGGATTGCGTGGTGTTCGGGGCGCCCGGCGAGTGACCGATGAGGCCGAAGCAACTGGATTTCTGCGACCCGCAGAACCAGGCGTCCGGTCGGCAAACGTTCGAGCCTTGCGGTGCAAGGGTTTCGACCAGCTCACACGGTGGATCTTGCGTAGTTCAACCTGCGATTTTGCGAATAGGGGAAATGGGGGGGAGGGGTGCGGGAAACCGGTCGTCACGGATCCCGTTACTTTTCGGAAACGTTGGGGCCCTATGGGTTACATCCTGCGCGCTACCGTGGTTGTGTAACATTCGGCATCTGGCCACCGAAAGACTCGGCGGCCACATCGGTTGTCATGGTCCTGAAGCCCTTGGGAATCCGGCGTCGGCCGGTCGTTGGAACTGATCAGCGGGGATCGGAACCGAGTTCTCCCGTGGGGGAGGTGCGTTCGTTTCATGAGTTACGAAATTTCTGCCGGTCGCGCCGTGCGCGCGTCGCGGCCTCCACGTCCCGAGCCGCGCTCGGATCGTGAACGCTGGCAAGCGGATTACGCGCATCGGCTGTTCATTAGTGACTTAATCGTTTTAGTGCTATCCATCGGATTTGCCCAATGGATTCGCTTCGGCGGCGCGGGGGCCGAGCCGCCGCTGGCCTCCCAACTACCGCTGGAAGTTCGCTACACCATGGTGTCGGCCGTGCTTGCACTGGCGTGGTCGGTCACGCTGACTCTCAGCGGCACCCGGTCGCCGCGCGTAATCGGCAGTGGCACAGAGGAATACCGGCGTGTGGTGGCCGCTTCCCTGAAGCTGTTCGGCGGAATAGCTATTGTGTCGCTGCTACTTCGTGTCGACATCGCTCGCGGCTATCTCGCCATCGCCCTGCCGCTCGGCATGATCGGGCTCATGGTGGAGCGGCGGATCTGGCGGCGCTGGGTGGCCGGGCGCCGCGCCCGCGGCCACTACCGCACCGCCATGCTGGTGGTCGGCAGCCCGGAGGCGGCGCGGGCCATGCTCGCGGCCTTCTCCCGCGACCGTGACTCCGGATACCAGGTGATCGGGGTGTGCACCCGGGACGAGGGGGCGCTCGCGGACGCCGCGCTGGAGGTGGGCGGACGGGAGATCCCGGTTGTCGCAAGCGATCACGCCGTGATCGAGGCGGTCCGGCGGACGGGGGCCGACACCGTCGCGGTCACCGCCACCGACAACCTCGGCCCGGCCGACTTCCGCCGGATGGCCTGGGAGCTGGACGAATTGGGCGCCGAACTGATCGTGACACCGGGCCTGGTGGACATTGCCGGCACCCGGCTCACCCACCGGGTGGTCGCCTCCATGCCCATGCTGCACGTGGAGAAGCCGCAGTACGACCGCGCGAAGTCGATCCGCAAAGGCGTCTTCGACTTCTGTTTCGCCTGCGCCGCCCTGCTGGCCATCGCTCCGGCGCTGGCCGTCATCGCGCTGGCGGTGAAGGTCACCAGTCGCGGTCCGGTCTTCTATCTCTCCGAGCGGATCGGCCGGGACGGGCGGCCCTTCCGGATGATCAAGTTCCGCAGCATGTACGCCGACGCCGAGGCGCACATCAACGCGCTCATCGAGAGCAACGGCGGCAACCCGCTGTTCTTCAAGGTTCGCGACGATCCGCGGGTGACCGCGGTCGGCAAGGTCATCCGCAAGTACTCACTCGACGAGCTTCCGCAGTTCTTCAATGTGCTGCGCGGCGAGATGAGCATCGTGGGCCCGCGTCCGCAGGTCCAGCGCGAGGTCGACTCCTACGACGGCGTCATGCGCCGCCGCCTGCTGGTGAAACCCGGCGTCACCGGTCTCTGGCAGGTCAGCGGCCGCTCGGATCTGACCCCCGAGGACGCCATGCGCCTCGATCTGTCCTACGTGGAGAACTGGTCCATGGTCCTGGATCTGCTCCTGATCGCCAAGACCATCGGCGCGGTGACCAGGGGCGAGGGCGCATACTGACCGTCAATTCCGAAACCGTCGCGTCCGCTGTGTTCCTCGCAGCGGGCGCGTCCTGTTTCCGGAGGCGGCGACATCTAGTGAACGGGTTTTAGTAAAAGGTGTTCACAAACCCGGCTGTGGTGTGGTTCACTCGGTGGAGAACGTGTTCCAAAGGAGGTTCCGTGTCCGCGCCGTCCATCCCCACCGGTTTCGACTTCACCGACCCCGACCTGCTCGCGCAGCGTCTGCCGGTCGAAGAGTTCGCCGCACTCCGCAAGCAGGCCAAGCCCTTCTGGGTGCCGCAGGCCAATGGCCTCACCGGCTTCGACGATGGCGGCTACTGGGCCATCTCCCAGATGGATGACATCAAGGAGATCTCCAAGAGCCCGGAGACCTTCTCCAACGAGGAGAACACCGCGGTCATCCGCTTCTACGGCGACATCGCCCGCGAAGAGATCGAGGTGCAGCGCTACCTGCTGCTGAACATGGACCCGCCGCGCCACACCAAGCTGCGCCGGATCATCTCCAAGGGCTTCACCCCGCGCGCCATCGAGTCGCTGCGCAACGCGCTGCGCGAGCGCGCCGAGCGAATCGTGCACGAGGCCAAGAAGAACGGCTCCGGCAACTTCGTCGAGCAGGTCGCGTGCGAGCTGCCGCTGCAGGCCATCGCCGAGCTCATCGGCATCCCGCAGGAAGACCGCGGCAAGATCTTCGACTGGTCCAACCAGATGATCGGCTACGACGATCCGGAGTTCAACGGTGACCACAAGGTCGCTACCGCCGAGGTCATGGGCTACTCCTGGAACCTGGCCGAACAGCGCCGCGCCTGCCCGATGGACGACATCGCCTCCACCCTGCTGCAGGCCGACATCGACGGCGAGTCGCTGGCGTCGGACGAGTTCGCCTGGTTCGTGATCCTGCTGTCGGTCGCCGGCAACGAGACCACCCGCAACGCCACCACGCACGGTATGAAGGCGTTCGTGGACAACCCGGACCAGTGGGAGCTCTACAAGGAGCAGCGTCCGCGCACCGCGCCGGACGAGATCGTGCGCTGGGCCACCCCGGTCATCGCCTTCCAGCGCACCGCCATCGAGGACGTCGAGCTCAGCGGCCAGCTGATCCAGAAGGGCCAGCGCGTCGGCATGTTCTACAGCGCGGCCAACTTCGACGAGAACTACTTCGAAGACCCGTACAAGTTCAACGTGCTGCGCAACCCCAACCCGCACGTCGGCTTCGGCGGCACCGGCACCCACTACTGCGTGGGCGCGAATCTGGCTCGCCTGCAGCTGGATCTGATCTTCAACGCGATCGCCGACGTGATGCCGAACCTGCACCAGATCTCCGAGCCGGTGCGCCTGCGCTCGGGCTGGCTCAACGGCATCAAGAGCTGGGAAGTCGCGTACGAATGAGCGTCCGGGCCCCGAGGAGGTAGTGTGCGTAACCCGGTAGGGGCCCCGTTCTTTCGACATTTGGAGTCAGCATGAGTGAACCTCGCCGACGCGGCCGGATGCCGGCGGTCAGCGACGCCGACATCCGGCGCGTCGCGCGGTCACTGCTGGTCGACCAAGGGCCCGACGCGATCACGCTGCGGGCCATCGCGCGGGAGCTGGGCATCACCGCTCCCGCGCTCTACCGGTACTACGAATCCCGCGACGACCTCGTCGCCGCCGTCCGTACCGACGTATGTGCCGATCTGGCAAAGGATCTGGAGGCCGCCATCGAGGGCCTCCCCGACGACGCGGGCGTCCGCTTCTTCGCCATCTGCCGCGGTTTCCGCCGCTGGGCCCTCACGCACTCCCGCGAATTCACCCTGGTCTTCGCCTCCCCGGTCGGGGCCGGAATCACCAGCGCCATGCAGCAATTCGGCGAACCGGTCGGCCGCATCTTCCTCGGCGCCGCCGGCCGTCTCCTCACCGACTACGACGTCGTCACCCCGCCCACGGCCCTCATTCCGCCCGAGCTCCGCGACGACCTCATCAAGTTCCAGACCGACCTGCTCCGTGTGCTCGCCGAATCCGGTCAGAAGTTCCCCGCCGAAAAGCTGGACCTCGGCGTCAGTTACGTCATGATCCAGTTCTGGGCCCGCCTCTACGGCCACGTCACCCTCGAGGTCTTCGGCAACTACCCCATCCCGGTCAGCCACCCCGACGTCCTCTTCGACTCCACCCTCGCCGACATCGGCCGCGGCATCGGCCTCGTCGCCGACTGATCAGCCCACTTTTCGGTGGACGCGGCGCATGAAGCGTTCGCAGTCGTCATCGGGTGACGGTCCGGCGTCGACGAATCCGTGACGGATATACAACGCGATGGCACTGTCGTTGCCGGACTTGACCGAGAGCACGACATCGCGCCGGCCCGCCCAGTCCACGACCGCGCGCACGGCCGCGTCGCCCACGCCGCGGCCGCGGGCGGACTCGGCGACCCACAGCGAGATCAGCTCTGCCGCTTCGTCGTCTCGGATGTAGGCGCCGGCCATCCCCACGGGCATGCCGTCCAAGCGCACGATGAAGTTGAGGGGGACATCGGTCAGCCGGGCGCGCCAGCGCTGTTCGGTGTCGCCGGGTCCGCTCCACTCCGCGAGGGTCGAACCGAAGACCGCCGCCGATTCGGTCAGGGCCCGCAGCCGGAGCCCGCGCCACAGGGACCAATCGTCGGGCCGGAGGACCTGGATTTCGATCATGGTGTCGGTTCCTGGGGCGAATCAGCTTCGGGCGTCGGCCAATTCGGCGCGGCGCAGGTGGGCGGGTTCGTCGCGCAGGACGGGTTCGCTCAGGCCGATGCGTTGCTGGATGCGTTTCATCCAGGCCGGCGCCCACCAGACGCGGTCGCCCAGCAGCTTCATGGCGGCGGGGACCAGGAGCATGCGCAGGACGGTGGCGTCGATGACCAGGGCGGCGATCATGCCGTAGGCGATGTACTGCATGAGGACCAGGTCGGAGAAGGCGAAGGCGCCGGTGACCACCAGCAGGATCAGGGCGGCGGCGGTGATGATGCGGCCGGTCTGGGCGGTGCCGGAGCGGATGGCCTCCTCGGTGGTCGCGCCGCGCGCGCGGGCTTCGACCATGCGGGACACCAGGAAAACCTCGTAGTCGGTGGAGAGGCCGTAGATGATGGCGATGATCAGGAACAGGATGTTCGCCTGAATCGGCTGGGGGGTGAAGTTCAACAGGGTCGCGCCGTGACCCTCGGTGAAGATCCAGGTCAGGATGCCGAGCGTGGATCCCAGGCCGAGCACGCTCATGAAGGCGGCCTTCAGCGGGAGGACCAGGGATCCGAAGGTGAGGAACATCAGCAGCGTGGTCATGGCCAGCACCAGCAGGATCATCAGGGGCAGCCGTTTCAGCAGCGCGGCGATGGCGTCGTGCTGAACCGTCGGCACGCCGCCGACCAGGACGGTCATATCGTCGGGGACCGGCAGTGCCCGCAGATAGTCGATGGTCTTGTCGTACTTGGTGGAATCGATCAGATAGGCCTGGGTGCGATAGACGTTCGGCTGTGTCTGGGAGCGGGTCGGAATCTCGAAACCGGTCGAGAGCCCGGTGGTGACCAGCCCGGGAGCGCGGCTCGCCTGTTCGATGAAGGGGCCGACCTCGGTGCTGTCACCGGCGGTGATGAGCAACTCGATCGGGTCGGGCTTGCGGAGCGGGAAATAGGTGTCGATCTGCTGCTGGGCGACACGAGTCGTATTGTCCGGCGGCAGATATTTCTCACTGAAGCCGCCGAAGGCGATATTGCGGACCGGCACGATCAGCACCAGCAATCCGAGGATCAGGACCGCGGTGATCTCGCGGGGATGCCGCATCACCCAGCTGGTGGACCGGCCCCAGAAGCCCTCCTCCACCTCCTGCGCCGAATCGGTACGGCGGAATCGCTTGATGCCCAGGGCATTCACCCATGGCCCGAGGATCGCCAGCATGGCGGGCAGAATCGTGACGGCCGTCAGCGCCGCGAGGGTGACGGTGGCGATCGCGCCGTACGCGATGGACTTGAGGAAACCCTGCGGGAACAACAGCATGCCACCCAGGCTGGCGACGATCATGGTGGCCGAGAACAACACCGTGCGGCCCGCGGTCATCACCGCACGCCGGACTGCGGCGGGCGTGTCGTATCCGGCGGCCACCTCCTCGCGGAACCGGCTCACGATGAACAATGCGTAGTCGATGGCCAGGCCCAGGCCGATCATCGAAACGACCGGCGCCACGAAGGAATTCACCTCGGTCACATTGGTGATCGCCCGGACGATGCCGTTCGCGCCCAGAATCGTCAGCACACCCATCAGGAGCGGCAGCGCCGCGGCGACCACGCCGCCGAAGATGAAGAACAACAACACCGCGACCGCCGGAATGGCCAGCAGTTCCATGCGATGGGTATCGGCCGAAATGGTGTCGGTCAGGGCGGTCGAGACCGGTTGCAGGCCACCGACGTACACCTTGATACCCGGAATCGAGAACGCGTTCTTCACGGTCGTGGCGGCATTGTCCTTCAGCGCGACGGAGGCGACCGCGCGGGTCCGGTCCTTGGTGGCGAAGGCCGCGGAGGAACCACGCGTGGCGGAGACCTCGGGCCAATACGTGGCGTACACGCCGGCGATGTCGTTCGGAAAGCGCTGGGCGAGCCCGTTGAGGCTGTCCACGATCGGCTGGCTCACGTCCGGATCGTCGACGGTTTTCCCGTCGGGCGCCTGATAGAGCACGATCACATCGGCGGCGTGGTTCGGCCCGAACGCATTGGCGGCCAGCACCGCGGCCTGCGCGGACTCCGAGTTCGGATCGTCCAGACCGCCCGCGCTGAGCCGGCTCTCGAAGCCCCAGGCGTAGCCGCCGAGACCGAGCAGAGCGGCCGCCACGATGCCCAGAACGAGAAAACGGTGGTTGGCTACGAGTTTTCCCCATAGCGCGAAGACATCGCGGTCACGCGGGCTTCTCGTGGTCATACTGCACGGTAGCAGTCAAGATCACGAGGAGTGAAAATCGTTGTATCAGAATATAATAAGTGAATTCCGGAACGTGATTTAGCGATAGAAAACAAGTATGGATCGTGGTGAAAAGGCCGTGCCGGATCGCCGGGCTGTGATCACCCGGAGCGCTGTGATCACCCGGAGCTGAGCCGTGGCCGGCGCAGCGAGCCCATGCGCTTCACGATCCGGGGCCGGCGCAGATCGCGGGCGATCCACTCACCCAGGGTCACACCGGCCGCCAGCGCCAGGCCGACCGCGAACGCACTGAACAATTGGTTGAGCCCGACGATCAATTCGTCATTGAGCAACGCGTAGAGACCGCGATAGACGCGCAGACCGGGGAGCAGGGGAGTGATGCCCGCGACCGCCACCACCAACGGGGGAGTCAGGGCGCGGCGCGCCACCAGACCACCGGCCAGACCCACCACCGTGGCCGCCACACCCGACGACACGATCGGGCCGAATCCGAAGTGCTGGACCAGCAGATAGACGATCGTGGCCGCCGCACCGCTGACCGCTGCCGCCGCGACGGCGCGCCGCTCCGCATAGCAGGCGAGCGCGAAGGCCGCCGAGGTGAGCGCGCCCGCGAACAGCTTCAGGGGCAGGTTGGTCAGGTCGCGGGTCGAGGTCATGTCGGCGATCGGAACCGTCGCCCCGAACACCTCCGCCACCCGCAGCGTGAACGCGATACCGGCGATGATGCCGCCGGTCATCATGATCACTTCCAGCATGCGCGCCGACGCGGTGATCGGCGCGCCGGTAATGGCGTCCTCGACCGCGCCGACCAGCTGTAAACCGGCCAGCAGCACCGTGATTCCGGCGGCGATGATGAGCGAAGGGTCCAGATGCAGGCTCTCGGCGAAGGTGGAGACCAGGACCGCGGGCACGGTGGCGATGATGCCGCCCACCATGTGCTGGAAGAAGAACGGCAGACCGCGCCGATTCAGGATCCGGTTGGTGCGATCGATCATGGTGGTGGCGGCGAAGCTCAGCAGGGCGATGAGCAGGCCGCCATTGAGCAGCAGCGCCACCGCCGCGGCCATGACCGCCCAGCCGACCGTCGCGAGCCACCGCGGGTACGGGTGCGGCGCGGACGTGATCTCGTCCAGTGCCGCGAGCGCCTCCTGCGGCGGGACCAGTTCCCGGCGGATGCGGCGGGTCAGCCGATCGGCGGCCGCGAGGCGGGTGAAGTCGAGCGACCGGTAATGCACGACGCGCATGGTGCTGTACGGCGGCAGCCGCGGTCCCCGGTCGGCGGAGATACGAATCGAGTTGTAGGTGACGTCGATATCGCATTTGGACAGCCCGTAGGTGGAGGCGATGAATTCGATCTGCGTCGTGGTGTCCATGACCGCGGTCCCGGACGCCAGCACCACCTCGCCCACCCGCTCGGCCAGATCCATCACCTCGGTGACCGTCGCGTCGTCGGTGACGTCGATCGGCTGGACCGGAGCGGGCGCTTCGACCACCGCGTCGACGGTCGCGCGGCGTTCCGCGACCAAGCGGCCCACCGCGCCGGTCAGCATCCGGCGCCACCGGGCGCGTAGCCCGGAAGGCGCCTCCGCCTCGATAGCCACATCGGTGCTCACATACAGAAACGTACACGGGTGCGGGAGATCACCAGGTTGAGCAGTTCGATGGCAGTAGTGTTTTCGAGTATGGCGACGAGCGGCGTTTCGATTTCGGAAGAGCTACGCGCGGCACTCGACGGCCCCTGGCGCGATGTGCGCGAACGAGCGCGGGGCATCCTCGACGACGATCGCCTCTACGGTGACCCCGCCCTCGACATCAAGGCGGCGCGGGCGCGCGTGCTGGACCAGATGCAGCTGGTCGCCTCCTTCGGCTGGGTCGAGGGCGGCTTCCGGCACCCGGACGGCAGCCCGGGTGACCCGGGCGCGGTGGTCACCGCGCTGGAGATGCTGGCCTACACCGACCTGTCGCTGTGGGTGAAAAGCGGTGTGCAGTGGGGTCTTTTCGGCGGTGCGGTCGAAAATCTGGGCACCGAGCGCCACCGCGAGTACATCGACGAACTGATTCCGCTGCGCCTGCTCGGCTGCTTCGCCATGACCGAGACCGGGCACGGCAGCGATGTCGCCAACCTGGAGACCACCGCCACCTACGATCCGGCGACCCGGGAATTCGTGGTCCACAGCCCGACCGACTCGGCCCGCAAGGACTACATCGGCGGCGCGGCCGAACACGCCCGCATGGCAGCGGTTTTCGCGCAGCTGATCACCGGCGGCGAGAGCCAGGGCGTGCACTGCTTCCTGGTGCCCATCCGCGACGAGGCGGGCAGCGACCTACCCGGGGTGACCACCTCCGACTGTGGTCTCAAGGGCGGCCTGCCGGGCGTCGACAACGGCCGAATCCTGTTCGACCAGGTGCGGATTCCGCGGGAGAACCTGCTCAACCGCTATGCCGACGTCGCACCGGACGGCACCTACAGCTCCGAGATCGAGAACCCCAGCCGCCGCTTCTTCACCACCCTCGGCACCCTCGTGCGCGGCCGGATCAGTGTCGGCGGCGCGGCCTCGGCGGCCACGCGGGTCGCGCTCGGCATCGCCGTCCGCTACGCCGAGCAGCGCCGCCAGTTCGCCGACCCCGACACCGGCGAGGAGACGGTGCTGCTGGACTACCGCAGCCATCAGCGCCGTTTGCTGCCGCTCGTAGCGCGTTCCTACGCACTGGCTTTCGCGCAGAACGATCTCGTGCACCGCATGCACCTGGTGCAGACCGGCCAGACCACCGACCCGCGCGCCCAGCGCGCCCTGGAGAACCGCGCCGCCGGACTCAAGGTCGCCCAGACCCGCCACGCCACCCAGGCGATCCAGGAATGCCGCGAAGCCTGCGGCGGCGCAGGCTATCTCACCGAGAACCGCCTGGTCACCCTCAAGGCCGACACCGATGTGTTCACGACCTTCGAAGGTGACAACGTGGTCCTGACCCAGCTGGTGGCCAAGGACTTGCTGACTGCCTACGCCGATGAGGTGCGCGACCTCGACGCCCTCGGCTGGGTGCGCTTCGCGGCCACCATGGCGCGCGATGTGGTGCGCGAGCGATCCGGTGTGCGGCAGATGATCCAGCGTCTGCGCGACCGCGGCGACGAATCCGTCGACGAGGCCGACCTGTCCCGGCGGTCGGTCCAGTTGCAGCTGTTCGCCGATCGCGAGGACTACATGGTCCGCACCGCCGCGCACCGGCTCCAGGCCCGCGCCAAGGAGACCGGGCCCTTCGAGGCGTTCAACAATGCCCAGGACCACATCCTCGCCGCCGGCACCGCGCACATCGAGCGGTTGGTGCTGGAGGCCTTCATCGACGGCATCGCGGAGATCGAGGACCCGGACGCGCGCGCCCTCGCCGATTCCGTCTGCGACCTCTACGTCTACTGGACCATCGAGCAGAACCAGGCCTGGTACATCATGCACCGGTTCATGTCCGTGGAGCGGGCCAAGGCGGTGCGCCGCGGTGTCAACGAACTCGTCGATCGGCTTCGGCCGCAGGCGCTCACCCTGATCGAGGGACTCGGCGTGCCGGAGGGCATGCTGCGCGCCGCCATGCTCGGCTGACCCCGGTCGCCGTCGCAGCTGAATCCTAGTGCCTCCGTGCATCATTGAGAGATTCCACACACGACCCGCCTCACCAAGGCCGTCTCGCCCTGGCCCGAACCCGTGCCGAGCCGTGCCCCCGCAGCCGCGACAGCACGGTCGGGCTGATCATCGGCACCGTCCGCGACGCGCGACCATGCCAAGGGCGTCGCGGTGTTGTGGCATGCGATCGGGCCGCGCGACGGGCTGCTGCGGCGCATGCTGGTCGAGCGCCGATCCTGAGGCACGGGCGGGCCGTCGGTATCGTGCAGCCGTGACTCGATCGACCGCGCCCGCCCCTACCCCGCCGGATCACCGGATACGCCGAGCCGCCCTGCCCGCCATCGTGCTGGCGGGGGTCATCGTCACTGTGCTTGTGCCGCTGTCGTTTCCGGCGAGCGGCGGGTCGACGAGCGCGGATCTGGTGCTGGAGCGCGATATCCACTCGGGGCTGGACGCGCACACGTGGGTGTATCGAGTCCTGGTGTTTCCCAGTAACAGTTATGTGGTCCTGCCACTGCTGTGCGCCTTTGCGGCATGGTTCGCCTACCGCCGCCAATGGTGGCAGGCCGGATTCGCCCTGGTGGCCCCCGAGCTGGTGGTGGCCGTCAATACCTTTGCGCTCAAACCGTTCTGGGACCGCAGGCTCGACCACTATCTCGCCTACCCCAGCGGGCACACCGTCCAGCTGGTCGCGGTCGTCACCGCCTTCGCGCTGGTGGCCGAATCCGCCCGCGTGCGGACCGGCACGGTGATCGTCATGGTGGTGGTGCTGCCGGCCGTCATGATCGGCATGGTCGGCTTCGGATACCACCATCCGACCGATGTCCTGGGCGGAACAGCGGCCGCTGTCGCGCTCGTGACCGCCCTCTACCTACCGTTCCGCTACTTCACGGCTACACCGGTTGCCGCGCTGTCTAATACGACGCCGCCCCCGCGATGATGAACCACACCACCCACAGCACAGCCACCAGGAAGCCGAGCGTCAGCATCACCCGCATGAGCCCGCGGGTCACTTCGATCCGGTCGCTGCGGCGCGGGTAGAGCTTGCGCGGGCTGAACCACGGCTCGGGGATGTTCAGACCGCGCGCCGACGCGTGCTCGCGCTCCAGCCGCGCCTGCTCCTCGGCGAAGGCCTCGGCCTGGGCCTGCTGCGGACCGCCGTGCCACAGCGTCGGATCCACCGGGCCCAGGAAGCCCTCGTTCAGCAGATCCTGCGGCGCGGGCAGATACGGCAGGATGCCCAGACCGCGGAACGCCCAGGCCACGTCATTGGCCGACCACTGCGGCCGCCCCCGCGAGAGCAGGCTGGTGAAGTGGTCGCGCAGCCGCCGCTCGTCGCCCAGCAGCACCTGGAAGCTGGGATCGTTCCACAGCTGGGTGACCCGCAGGTTCGAACCGGGCGCCGGCACCACCAGCACGATGCCGTGGATGACGCGCTGCCCGAGTCCCCGTTCGGCCAGCCAGTTCTGCAGTGCGAAAGTGTGATCGCGGGACTTGTCCAGTGGACTGCGCTTGTCGCCGCCCTCGAAGGTGATGATCCGGTCGCCGACCCGCCAGGGGCCGTTGACCGGAACCTCGAGCTCGCCGTCCATGCGCTCCGACAGCGTCTCGGCCTCGATCACCACACAGCTGGTCGGCGTCCACACCACCGCGTCGAACGGATGCAGCTTATCGCCGTGGAACAGACTGCAATTGACGGTGGCGACGCCCTTGGGATCGGTGCTGCCCTTCCAGGTTCGCAGCCAATCGATGAGCACCTTCTCGGCGTGGCCGCCGGCGGCGTTCTGCACTCGGACGAGCATCGGCTCTCACCTTCCTCGTCGATCGATACCGGGAAATGGTACGGGCACAACACCCCAAATTACCGCCGGGCACGCCGCCGCGCTCAGTTCGCGGAGAGCTCGTGATCGTTCGGGAACAGGGGAAGTCGCAACGCGCCGGGCGCGAAGTCCGGCACCACCGCGTGCTTGGGCGCGACGGGGCGGATCCGACGATACGCGGCGCCCAGCTCGGGCCGGGGATCGGCCTCGTTTCGGTTGGGCCAGAACGCCATTGCGCGCTCGGCCTGGGCGGTGATGGTCAGCGACGGGTTCACGCCCAGGTTCGCCGTCACCGCCGAGCCGTCGGCGACATGTAGACCCGGATGGCCGTACACGCGCTGATAGGGGTCCACCACACCGCTTTCCGGGCCCTCCCCGATGACGCAGCCGCCGATGTAGTGGGCGGTGGCCGGGATGTTGAACACGTCCATGGCCAGCATCTGCACGTCGCCGTCGACCTTCGCCCCGAAGCGGCGGCCGACATCGTGCGCGAGCGGGATCCAGGTCGGATTCGGCTTGCCCATGCCCTGTTTGGTCTTCAGCTGCCCCCAGCGCCGGAACGAGGTCAGCGAGTTGTCCAGCGACTGCATGACCAGCAGGATGACCGACTTCTCCGACGCCCGCCGGGCATTGAGACTGCGCGCGAACACCACCGGGTGCAGCAGCATGGCCAGCAGGAAGCGCAGGAACCGGAACGCGCCGCCGTCCACCAGCGGCACCGACAGCGGGAACAGGCCGTTCTGGCCCTTGCCGTAGTGGCACACCTCGACATGGGTGTCGGGCTCGGGATGGATCGAGGAGGTGATGGCGATGCCCTCGGCGAAGTCGTCGCGCGCCTTGCTCACCACGTTCAGGATGGCCTCGGAGTTGGAGCGGGTCAGCTCGCCCAGCCGCGGCGACAGGTTCGGCAGCACACCCTCGTCCCGCATCTTGTGCAGCAGCTTCTGGGTGCCCAGCGCGGCCGCCGCGAACACCACCTGCTCGGCGGTGAACACCTTGCGCCCCTTGCGGATCCAGCGATCCGAGCGCTGTGTCTCGATGGCGTAGCCGCCGCCGGTCATGGGCCGCACCTTGGTGGCCGTGGTCAGTTCGAACACGTGCGCGCCGGCCCGCTCGGCCAGGTACAGGTAGTTCTTGGGCGTCGTGTTCTTGGCGTTGTGCGGGCAGCCGGTGAAGCAGCGCGCGCAGTGGATGCAGCCGGCGCGCCTCGGCCCCGCACCGCCGAAGTACGGGTCGTCCACCTCCTCGCCCGGCGCGGCCTCGTTGAAGAACACGCCCACATTGGTGGCGTGGAAGGTGTCGGCCACGCCCAGATCCTCTGCGACCGAACGGATCACGTCGTCGGCCGGGGTCATGCGCGGATTCGGGGCCACGCCCAGCATGCGCTGCGCCTGGTCGTAGTACGGCGCGAGCTCCGAGCGCCAGTCGGTGATGTGGGCCCACTGCCGGTCGGTGTAGAAGGCCGGCAGCGGCTCGTAGAGGGTGTTGCCGTAGATCAGCGACCCGCCGCCCACGCCCGCCGCCGAGAACACCGCGCACTTGCCCAGAATGCTGATGCGCTGGGTGCCGGTCAGCCCCAGCCGCGGGGCCCAGATCGACTTGCGCACATTCCAGTTCGTCCTGGGGATGTCCTCGGCGTTCCAGCGGCGGCCGGATTCCAGCACGGCCACCCGGTAGCCCTTCTCGCTCAGGCGCAGCGCGCTCACGCTCCCCCCGAACCCGGAGCCGATAACGACGACGTCATAGTCGAAGTCGGGCATGGTCTTTCCTCTCCCTGGGCTGTACCGATCAGCCTTCACCACTGGGGCCCGAACCGCAGCACGCCCCGCGAATTCGCACCCCTCCAATACGATGAGAAAATACTGATGTCATTCTCTCACCGGGTGAGTATGACAGCGAACATATCGGTTGGCTCCGGCGGCGGCGCGGCGGCGTGCCCGGATGGAGATGGCGCAGCGATTGGGGTATGACCGGGTTGTGACAACCGAGCGGAACGCCGAACCGGTCTACAGCGACCGCATCCTCACCGTGCCCAACGTGCTCAGCGTGATCCGGTTGATCGGCGTCCCGGTTTTCCTGTGGCTGCTGCTCGCCGAGAAAGCCGACGGCTGGGCCTTCACGCTGCTGGTTCTCAGCGGCATCACCGACTTCCTGGACGGCAAGCTGGCCCGCCTGCTGGATCAGTCGTCCAAACTGGGCGCCATCCTCGACCCGCTGGTGGACCGCCTCTATCTGCTGGCGACCCTGGGCGGCTTCCTGATTCGCGGCATCCTGCCCTGGTGGGTGGTGCTGATCCTGGTCGGCCGCGACGCGATCCTGACCCTCACCCTCGGCATCTACCGGCGCCGCAACCTCCCCCCGCCCGAGGTCATCTACCTGGGCAAGGCGGCCACCTTCGCGCTGATGTCCGCGCTGCCCTGGCTGCTGGCGGGGCAGATGGACTGGGCGGCGGCGGGTTTCGGCCGCGCTTTCGGTGGGGCATTCTTGATCTGGGGCACGGCGGTCTACGTCTGGACCGGAATCCTGTATCTCCGCAAAGCCGTCGCCGTGGCCCGAGCGATACCGCCCGTGCCACATCATGATCACTCCCGATAGGGTGTGCGGCGGACGGATCGACGACGATCCCGAGAGGAACGCCCGTTGAAAGGACACTGCCAGTGACCGCAGTACCCGAGGATTTGCGCTACTCCGAAGAGCACGAGTGGGTGAGCAAAGTGGGTCCGACCCGGGTGCGGGTGGGTATCACCGATTACGCGCAGTCGCAGCTGGGTGACGTCGTGTTCGTGCAGCTGCCCGCGGTGGACTCCGACGTGGCGAGCGGTGACAGCATCGCCGAGATCGAATCCACCAAGAGTGTGTCCGACATCTACGCCCCGCTGGCCGGGAAAGTCGTTGCGGTGAACGATCTTCTGGATGCCGAACCCGAGACGGTCAACTCCGACGCCTACGGCGACGGGTGGCTCTTCGAGGTCGAGGCGGAGTCCGCCGAGGCGCTCGAAGCGGCACTCGGAAAGCTCCTCGATGCCGCAGGTTATCAAGGAGTTATCGGAGGCTGAAGGAGCCTTCACAGTTCTACCTGCACGGGTACGCCCTGGCAGGGTACGGTCAATGCCAACAGAAGTGCGCGCAGCCGGTGTCCGGATTATCCGGACCTACCCGAAGCGGGGAGTGGCCGGAGTGCCGCATCGCTGAGGGCATCAACTGCTTGCATGGATTATTCGGTTCGAGGAGGAGAGCAAGGGTGAGCGAGAACAAGGACCCGGGTTACCAGGAAACGGCAGCAGAGACCACTTCGGTGTTCCGTGCCGACTTCCTGAACGAGGTCGACACGTCGCGCACCGAGCAGACCGGCGAGCAGCCGGTGCAGGGAGTGGAGGGCCTGCCCGCGGGCGCGGCCCTGCTGGTGGTCAAGCGTGGTCCGAACGCCGGCTCGCGCTTCCTGCTCGACCAGCCGACCACCTCGGCGGGACGCCATCCCGACAGCGACATCTTCCTGGACGATGTCACCGTCAGCCGGCGTCACGCGGAATTCCGCCAGGACGACGACACCTTCCAGGTCGTCGATGTGGGCAGCCTCAACGGCACCTACGTCAACCGGGAGCCGGTGGATTCCTCGGAGCTGCAGAACGGTGACGAGGTC
Organism: Nocardia sp. NPDC059228; assembly: GCF_042754245.1. Classification (NCBI taxonomy): domain Bacteria; kingdom Bacillati; phylum Actinomycetota; class Actinomycetes; order Mycobacteriales; family Nocardiaceae; genus Nocardia; species Nocardia sp. NPDC059228. The sequence goes on from NZ_JBHZAL010000004.1 coordinate 33,611, forward strand.
CAGATCGGCAAGTTCCGTCTCGTCTTCCTGACGGGACCGCGACCGGCGACGAGCGACTCGGGTCTATAGGACCGAGCGGAATGACTGGCGCAGCGCAGTGGACGCGCGGAGGCATGTCGATCGGCTCCGTGCTGGATCTCCTGCGTCCGGATTTTCCGGACATCACCATCTCCAAGATCCGATTCCTGGAGTCGGAGGGCCTGATCAGCCCGGAGCGCACGCCCTCGGGGTACCGCCGCTTTCATGTGGCGGACGTCGAGCGCCTGCGCTTCGTGCTGACCGCGCAGCGGGATCAGTACCTGCCGTTGAAGGTGATCAAGGAACAGCTCGAAGCGATCGACAGTGGGGCGGCGACGCTCGGGGTCCGGGAGGCCCGGGCCCGGGCGAACGCCGTGGGAGGGGCCGTGCCCGATTCCAGACCTGGGCCCGACGCGAGAGATGGTCTGTCGCCCAATGGAGGCGGCCGCCTGCGGCGGCTGACCGCCGTGCCCGGTGAGGTATCGCCCGAGGAGCTCCGGTTCGACCACGAAATCCGGATCACCCGGGCGGATCTGCTCGAGCAGGCGGGCATCGACGAGAAGTTCCTGACCGAGCTGATTCGCGCCAACCTCATTACCCCCGGTGCCGCAGGCTATTTCGACGGCGACGCCGTCACGCTGGCCCGCACCGCCCAGGCTCTGAGCGAATTCGGTTTGGAGGCAAGGCATCTGCGCGCCTTCAAACTGGCCGCCGATCGCGAGGCCGCCATGGTCGCGCAGATCGCGGCGCCGATCGCCAAGAGTCGTGACGCGGATGCCCGCGCCCGGGCCGAGGAGACGGTCCGCGAGTTGGCGGCATTGTCGCTGACTCTGCACACCTGCCTGGTGAAGACCTCTGTGCGCGCTTCCCTCGGGGGCTGAATTCTTCGCCTAGACTCGGTATTACAGCCGGGTTGGGCGGCCGGTGAGGATCTTGGGAGGCAGTGCGATGAGCGAAATGCGTGTGATCGGCATCCGTGTCGAACAACCACAGAATCAGCCCGTGCTGTTGCTCCGAGAGGTCTCCGGCGACCGCTATCTACCCATTTGGATCGGCCAGGCCGAGGCCACCGCGATCGTGCTGGAGCAGGAGGGCGTCACGCCCATCCGCCCGCTGACCCACGATCTGATCAAGATTCTGATCAAGGAGCTCGGGCACACCCTCAAAGAGGTGCGGATCGTGGATCTGCAGGAGGGCACCTTCTACGCCGATCTGGTCTTCGAGAACGATCTGCGCATCTCCGCGCGGCCCTCGGATTCGGTGGCGATCGCGCTGCGGGTGGGCTGCCCGATCTATGCCGAGGAGCCGGTGCTGGAAGAGGCCGGACTGGTCATGCCGGACGAGCGCGAGGACGAGGTCGAGAAGTTCAAGGAGTTCCTCGAATCGGTATCTCCCGACGATTTCAAGGCCACGGACAGCTGACCAGTTCCTGACCTGGTAATGATCTCCAAACGGGACGAAACAGGGTCTCTACCTCAGGTTTAGGGTTAAAAACACGCGGCTGATCAAGCTTTGCCGGTGCCGATTCTGCCGCGACAATCAGGGGAGTAGCCTCGATTGTTAGGCCAACGCTCCAGAGTCGATTGACAGAGCCCGAGCCCTGATAGGTAAGCAGTAAGGGAGTAGTCAGTGGGAGATCAACCGCAACCTCAGGATGTGGTGCAGCCAGGGCTGTTCCCCGATGACACGGTGCCCGACGAACTCGTCGGCTACCGCGTGCCCAGCGCTTGCCAGGTGGCCGGCATCACCTACCGCCAGCTCGATTACTGGGCCCGCACCGGACTGGTCGTCCCGTCCATCCGCAGTGCCACCGGATCCGGCAGCCAGCGCCTGTACTCGTTCAAGGACATCCTGGTCCTGAAGATCGTCAAGCGGCTCCTCGACGCCGGCATCTCGCTGCAGAACATCCGCATCGCCGTGGATCACCTGCGCAGCCGGGGCGTCGAAGACCTCGCCGGGATCACCCTCTTCTCCGACGGCACCACCGTCTACGAGTGCTCCTCCGCCGAAGAGGTGGTCGATTTACTGCAGGGTGGCCAGGGCGTGTTCGGCATCGCCGTCAGCGGCGCCATGCGCGAACTCACCGGAGCGATCGCCAACTTCCCGGCCGAGCGCGCCGAGACCGCGACCACCTCGGACCGTCCCGAGGACGAGCTGTCCTTCCGCCGCAAGGCCCGCATGAGCAAGACCGGCTAGGCACCCTTTTCCGGACGCGCGTCGCTTCTTGCGGCGCGCGTTTCGGGTATCCGGGGCAGGCCTTTCGGACTGCGCCACAGTCTGAAACCTGCCCAGGCAACATTCTTGTAACCTGGCGCCGCTTAGACTGACAGTGCGTCGCAGCCGTGCGGGAGAGTTCCGGGATAGTCTCGGACGCCGAAGGAGCAGCACCTCCCCGTCAATCTCTCAGGCACCAGGGACCGTGCGGAGTTTCGACGCCTCTGGAAAGTGGTGACCTCGTGTCACCCGCCCATGGTGAAAGGTCAACGGCCGCAAGGCCGGGGTCCGAATCTCTCAGGCATCGAGGACAGAGGGGGAGGGCAGACGACACGTCGGCCGCCGGGCCGACCCCCGCCCACCCCTTTGGAGAGCAGCCGTGATCTGGACTCGTTCCTTCGCCGACCGCCACATCGGCCCCGACAGCGGCGAGACCGGCCGCATCCTCGAGACCGTGGGCGTCGAGTCGATGGACGAACTCGCCACCCGGGCCGTGCCGGCCGGCATCCTGGACGCGCCCGAGGGCAATGGGCTCAACGCGCTGCCCGCCGCGCTCTCCGAGCACGAGGCGCTCGCCGAGCTTGCGGCGCTGGCGAATTCGAATACCGTGGCCACCTCCATGATCGGGCTGGGCTACTACGACACCCTCACCCCGCCGGTGCTGCTGCGCAATCTCGTCGAGAATCCGGCCTGGTACACGGCGTACACGCCCTACCAGCCGGAGATCAGCCAGGGCCGCCTCGAGGCGCTGCTGAACTTCCAGACCATGGTCGCCGACCTGACCGCCATGGAGGTCGCCAACGCCTCCATGCTGGACGAGGCCACCGCGGCGGCCGAGGCCATGACGCTGCTGCAGCGGGCCAACCGCAAGAGCAAGTCCGAGCGGCTGCTCATCGACACCGATCTGTTCCCGCAGACCCGGACGCTGCTCTACACCCGGGCCCAGCCGCTGGGCATCGAGATCGTCGAGGCCGACCTGGCGGGCGGGGAACTGCCCGAGGGCGACTTCTTCGGCGTGATCGTGCAGCAGCCGGGCGCGTCCGGCCGGATCGTGGACTGGGCGCCGGTCATCGAGGCCGCGCACGCGCGGGGCGCGCTGGTGGCGGTCGGCGCGGATCTGCTTGCGCTGACGCTGATTACGCCGCCGGGCGAGCAGGGCGCGGACGCCTGTTTCGGCACCACGCAGCGCTTCGGCGTGCCGCTGGGCTTCGGCGGGCCGCACGCCGGCTACCTCGCGGTGCACAGCGCGCACGCGCGTCAGCTGCCGGGCCGCCTGGTCGGCGTCTCCGTGGACGCGGACGGCAACCTGGCCTACCGGCTCGCCCTGCAGACCCGTGAGCAGCACATTCGCCGCGAGAAGGCGACCTCGAACATCTGCACCGCGCAGGTGCTGCTGGCCATCCTGGCCGCCATGTACGCCTCGTATCACGGCGCGGACGGGCTGCGCTCGCTCGCGCGCCGGGTGCACGGCCACGCCCAGTGGCTGGCCGCCGGACTCGGCGACGCGGTGGTTCACCAGACCTTCTTCGACACCGTGCTGGTGAACGTGCCCGCGGGCGCGGAATCCATTGTGACCAAGGCGAAGGGTCGCGGGATCAACCTGCGGCTGGTCGATGCCGACCATGTGGCGATCGCCTGCGACGAGGTCACCACCGACGCCCACATCGTCGACGTGCTGGACTGCTTCGGCGCGGAGATCCCGGTCGGCCCGGAGGGCGCGCTCTTCCACGGCAAGCAGCGCCCGCACATCGAGGTCCGCACCTCGGAGTACCTGACCGCGCCCGCGTTCACCAGGTACCGCACCGAGACCGCCATGCTGCGCTACCTGCGCGCGCTGTCGGACAAGGACATCGCCCTGGACCGCAGCATGATTCCGCTCGGCTCCTGCACCATGAAGCTGAACGCGGCCGCGGAGATGGAGTCCATCACCTGGCCGGGCTTCAACCGGGTGCACCCCTACGCCCCCGTCGAGGACGCCCCGGGCCTGATCAAGCTGATCGAGGACCTGGAGGGCTGGCTGTGCGCGGTCACCGGCTACGACCGGGTTTCCTTGCAGCCCAATGCCGGTAGCCAGGGCGAGTACGCGGGTCTGCTGGCCATTCGCCGCTACCACCTGGATCGCGGTGACTCGCACCGGGACACCTGCCTGATCCCCTCCAGCGCGCACGGCACCAATGCCGCCTCCGCCGCCATGGTGGGCATGCGGGTGGAGGTCGTGAAGACCCGCCCCAACGGCGATATCGACCTCGACGATCTGCGTGCCAAGATCGCCGACCACGCCGAGCGGCTGGCCTGCATCATGATCACCTACCCGTCCACCCACGGCGTGTACGAGCACGAGGTGGCCGAGCTGTGCGGGCTGGTGCACGAGGCCGGCGGCCAGGTGTACGTGGACGGCGCGAACCTCAATGCCCTTGTCGGACTGGCCCGTCCGGGCAAGTTCGGCGGCGATGTCAGCCACCTGAACCTGCACAAGACCTTCTGCATCCCGCACGGCGGCGGCGGCCCGGGCGTGGGCCCGGTCGCGGTGCGCGAGCACCTGGCGCAGTACCTGCCGGGCGATCCCCTCGACAAGGGTTCGCACGCGGTGTCGGCGGCCATGTACGGCTCGGCCTCGATCCTGCCGATCACCTGGGCCTACATCCGCATGATGGGCGCCGACGGCCTGCGCCGCGCCACCCTGACCGCCATCGCCTCGGCCAATTACATTGCGCGCAAGCTGGATCCGCACTTCCCGGTGCTCTACACCGGCGACAACGGCATGGTCGCCCACGAGTGCATCCTGGATCTGCGCGAGATCACCAAGCGCACCGGCGTCACCGTCGACGATGTGGCCAAGCGCCTGGCGGACTACGGCTTCCACGCCCCGACCATGAGCTTCCCGGTCGCGGGCACCCTCATGGTGGAGCCCACCGAGAGCGAGAACCTCGAAGAGCTGGACGCTTTCATCACCGCCATGATCGCCATCAAGGGTGAGATCGACCAGGTCGAGGCCGGGGTCTGGCCGGTCGAGGACAACCCGCTGCGCGGTGCGCCGCACACCGCGGAATGCCTGGTGGGCGAATGGGATCACCCCTACAGCCGCGAACTCGCCGTCTACCCGATGGGCGTGAAGCATGCCCGGGCCAAGGTGTGGCCCTCGGTGCGCCGCATCGACGGCGCCTACGGCGACCGCAATCTGGTGTGCTCGTGCCCGCCGCTGGACGCGTACGCCGAGTGATCGGCGACTGACCGTCGAACAGTGAAGCGGGGCCCCGGGGCCGCCGAACAGGTGGGGGCCGCAGCGCGAGGTATTAAAAAAAAATAAGCACAAACAAAAAACCACAAAAAACCTACACGTACAAGGAGA
>NZ_JBHZAL010000004.1:39201-102159 GCF_042754245.1 Nocardia sp. NPDC059228
GGCCGGTGCCCCCCGGGCGAGGGGTCCGTCGAGTGCGCGGGGCCTATGCGGGTAGTTGTTACGCGGCACTTGGTTTCCGTAATGGTGGGGCCGCTTCACCGTTGTGCCGCAGGCACTATCGGCGCGGCGGTGCCGCGGGCACGCTCACCGCTCCGGGGCTCAGACGGTGACGGGCTTGTAGGTGGAGATGGCCCAGATCACCACGACGTCGAGCGCGATGATGAGCAGCGACCAGGCCGGGTAGTAGGGAATCCAGAGGAAGTTCTCCACGATGGACAGGGCCGCCAGGACCAGGGCGGCGACCCGGCCCCAGGTGGTGCCCCGGAGCAGGCCGATAGCCACGACGATCTCGATGATGCCGAGGACGATGTGGATCCAGCCCCATCCGGTGGTGTTCATCTTGTAGACGTAGTCGTAGCCGACGACCAGCAGGTCGTCCGATGCCACCGCGGAAATGCCCTGCAGGATCGACAGCGCGCCGACGACGAGCAGCAGGATGCCCGCCGCGATCGTCGTTCCGGCGGCGAAGCCCTGTTTCAGTGTGGGTTCGGGACCAGTGCTTTGTGCCATTGGCCGAATATGCCACGGGTTTGCTGGCGAATGCGGAAACCGCTGCCGCCGTGTTGCCGTGCCTTGGCCGACCTGGAATCCGGGCCGGTCAGGGTGTGGTCAGCGCCTGCGAGACCGCGGTGCCGAACGGCAGGTCCGCGGTGGTGTTCACCTTGGTATAGGTGCCGCCGGTGCGCTGGGTGAGGGTCTGCAGGGTCTGGGTGCCGGGGCCGCCGACCACGATGACGTCGATCCGTACCGGATGCGCCGGATCCATCGCGGCGGCGATGCCGGCGAGCAACTGATCGCCGGTGACCGTGGAATCGTCCTCGGGGCCGTCGGTGATCAGCAGGATCGAATTGGTGCGGGCCGCGGCGTAGTTGGCGAGCACGTTCTTGTAGGCGGCCTGCAGCGTGGGATAGGTGCGGTCCGGCTTGGAGGTGCTCGCGGTGACCGTGGTCAGGACCTGGCTGATGGCGGTGCGCTGATCGTCCGACAGCGGCGCGGTCGGGGTCAGGACCTTGTAGGGGTTGTTCCCGTCGAGGTTCTTCGAGTACTCCCACACGCCCAGGCCGAAGCCCGGCGGCATGACGCCCATCGTGGACTCCAGTGCCGCGGCCGCATTGGCGAGACGGGTGCCGAAGCCCTCGGTGGCGGCCATGGAGGAGGAGACGTCGAGCAACACGGTGGCCTGCACACCGAGCACCGGATGGGCGAGGATCTGGCCCACCTTGTCCAGGACCGCCTTCGCCGGGACAGGGGTGGTGGCCGGGGGTGCGGCGCCGAAACCGTTGTCGGTGAACAGCTTCGACTGGTCGGGGGCGCGCAGGAAATCGGCGAACAGGCCCGCGATCAGATTCTGGGTCTGGTCCACCCAGGAGCCGGTGAGCTGGGCGGCCGGGTAGTCGGCGACCGGGCCCGCGCCATCGGGGCGGAAAGCGGCCAGCCCGTTGCGGGCCCGGATCTGCTGCTCGGTGGCGGCCGCCGCGTGCACGGGAGCGGTGGCAGCGTCGGCGGCCCCCGACAGGTCGGTGAGCGCGCCGCTCACGTCCTTGGCGGCGGGTGCGCCCGCGGCCAGGCCGGAGATGGCCGAGACCACCTGACCGGTGGCGACGGCCTTCTCGTCGAGGGGATCGGTGCCGGAGACGCCCGAGCCGACCGCGGCCGCGATGGCCAGCGAGCCGTCCCCGGCGGGCATGGCCAGACGCAGCTTGCCCCAGGTGGGCAGCCCGAGATCGGCGAGCGAGCCCTCTTGCAGCCGGGGCAGGTCCGACCAGTGCACCTTGGCGGTCTCGAGGGCGCGGCGCAGGTCGTCGGGGACGGCCAGGGAGATGGGGCTGACCGCGATGGGGGCCGGGGTGCCCGCGATCAGGCCCGGCACGCGCATCTGCTCGACCGAGCGGGAGGATTCCGGAATCCAGAGCGCGGGCTGCGGGCCCAGCGCCGGATCCCACGCCTTGCCGGAGGTGAATGCCGCGACCATGGCGGCCGAGGGCTGTGCGGCCACGGCCACCTCGGCGCAGTGGTCGCGTACGTGCGGTTTGGTGGCGTTGAAGCGGTCGGCCGCGGCCTTGACCGGGGTGAGGATGTCGGGATCCACGGTCACGTTCAGGGTGGCGGTGCCCTCCACGCAGGAGGCGGCGGCGCGGCTGTCGCGCTCCTTGGATCGATCCGACAGCCAGGCCCAGCCGACGACGGCCAGCGCTAGCACTGCCACCGCGACCACTGCGATAACCGGTCCCTTGCTGATACCTCGTGACCTGCCCGCGGCGCGATGAGTTCCCACGAGCGACCATCCTATGTTGACGGGTCGGTAGCCACCTGTGCCAGGCGGTTACGCGAAGTCCGACCGGCCTGGACACGGCGGAGCAGCGACGACAACGGCGGTGACTCCGAGTGACAACGGCGGTGACTCCGAGGGGAGTCACCGCCGAGGTGTCAGTCGCGAATCAGCTTGCCGCGGTCGTACTCGTGACCGCCCCAGACGCCGGACTGGCCGGTGCGGGCCGCGAAGTCACCGCATTCGCGGCGGATCGGGCAGGCCGCGCAGATGGTGCGGGCGTAGTCGAAGTCCTGCGAGGGGTACGGGAACCACGCCTCGTGGTTCGGGTCACCCTTGCAGGCCGCGCGCTGCCAGTAGTCCTTCGAGTCGGAGATGGGGAGCAGATCCGCCAGGGTCGGCTCCCGAAGTGCAGTGTTCGTCATCGGATCTCGCTCCTTTCATGTCCGATCACGTGGTGCGGGTGTTCTTCGTTCATCGAGATCGGTCCCGGTCCTGGGATTCAGGACGCCGCCAGTTCCTTCCAGACCTGACGCTGGGCCCGTTCTCTGTCATCGGGGGCTTTGGGCTCCCACAGCAGGCGCATGCCGGCCTCCTCGGGAGTCCGGTCCGCCTTGTACGTATTGCAGGGACCGCACGCGGCGATGAGGTTGGCCCAGGTATTGGGCCCACCCTTCGAGCGCGGGCGGATGTGGTCGACGGTGCGGGCCCAGTCGTTGCAGTACCCGCAGCGGTAGCGGTCGCGACGCAGGACCGCGGCCAGGGTGGCGCGGCTGTCGTCGTCGTGCACGAGGATCCGGTGCTCGAGGTAGATGTAGCGGTGCAGCCGGATGGTCTCCGGCAGCGCCAGCTCCAGGTGCTTCGAGCGGATCGGGAAGTGCGGCCGCCGATCGGTGACGGTCTCGGCGGCGCCGCCGAGCAGCAGCACCACCGCGCGCTCGGCGCGGATCGTGGTCAGCGCCTCGTAGGAGGCGTTGAGCAGCAGCACTCCGGCGTGTATCCAGTTGTCGGTGGTTGTCTCCGGGTCGTCGGCGTGACGGAACAGCATGGGGGTCACCATGTTTCGTGAAAGGGATCGAACAGAAGGTTGGGAGTTGCCCGCTTACGCGTGGGCCTGGAGACGGCCGATGTTCCGGTCGTCGCCGCGCAGGCTGCGCTCGGTATGGCGCACGAGTAGGGCGCGCTGTTCGGGCGAACTCGGATACTGTTCGCTGAACCTCGGATTCATTGCCGTCTCCTCCTCTCCTGCTGGTCACGACCGTGACGGTCGGCTGATCATCGGTGAAAAACATGGTGGCACAACGGACCTGCCGTTGTCGGGTGATTTTTTCGCCCCCTGACTCCGGGTGCCCGCGTGGAGCGCGGACCTGGAGCCGTGGACGTACAACGAAGGCCATCGGCCATTTGTTCCGGGGAGAACCGCAATTCATCGCCGGTTACCCGCCGGGGCTAGCGTGGCTGGTATCGCGACGAGCGTGGCGGGTATTACAGAGGAGCCGGCCCATGGAGATCCGACATCTGGTCTCGTTCATCACCCTCGCCGAGGAGCTGCACTTCGGGCGCGCGGCCCAGCGGCTGCATCTGACGCAGCCCAGCCTGAGCGCGCAGTTGCAGAAGCTGGAGAAGGCGATCGGCGTGACGCTGGTGGCGCGGAACTCCCATGAGGTGCATACAGGCCCGGCAGATCGTGGCGCAGCTGGATCGGGCGGCGCGGGCGGCGCGGGCCCTGGCGGACGGCCGGGTGGGGACGGTGAATGTCGGCTACAACCTGCCGGCGAGCCGGCAGGTGCTGCCGGACACGCTGGTCCGGATGACCGAGCGGTATCCCGATATCGAGGTGTCGTTGTGGGAGAAGCGGACCGGCCCGCAGCTCACCGCGCTCGCGGAGGGCGCGCTGGATGTGGCCATGGTGTACGGCCATCCGAGCACGCCGGAGTTCCGGTACCGGCGGCTGCTGCATCGAGTGCCGCTGGTGGCGGTGGTGGGCAGGCGGCATCGGTGGGCGGACCGGGCGGGGGTGCCGTTCGCGGAATTGCAGGACCAGGAGTGTGTGCTGTTCGCGCGGGAGCAGTGCCCGGCCATGTACGACAACATCTTCCGGGCGGCCGCGCAGTCGCGGATCTCGCTGAATGTCACGCAGTACGCCGATGATCCCGGGGCGACCGCGCACATGGTGTCGGTGCGGCCGCTGGTGGGGTTCGCCTCGCTGCCGCGTGCCATCTCCATGGGGATGGGTGGACCGGGAAGTATGTCGGTTGCGGTGAAAATCGTGGATCCGGTGCCCACACTGGATCTGTACGCGGTCTGGCGCGGTGCGGAGACCAATCCGGCGGTGGCCGCGTTCCTGGAATGTCTGGACGGTCCGGAGCCGGCGAGCGCTGCGGACCCGGAGAGCAGTGGGGTGGTCAGTGATGACGATCGACGCCTGGGCACAGCATCCGACGGGTCGCTTTCTCGCGCGTGACATCTTCGACTCGCTGCGGCGGTGGACCGGGGATGTCATCCCGTCGGAGGAGATTCCGCTGAAGGCCACGCTGGCCGCCATGGACGCCGGCGGCGTGGATCGGGCGCTGCTGTCGGCGTGGTGCGCGCCGGAGGGGGTGCTCATCTCGAATGACGAAGTGGCCCAATGGGTTGCGGAGGCGCCCGACCGGCTGATCGGGGTGGCCTCGGTGGATCTGCGGCGGCCGATGGAGTCGGTGCGGGAGCTGCGGCATCGGGTGCGGGAAGAGGGGTTCAAGGGGGTGCGGGTGCTGCCGTGGTTGTGGGAGGTGCCGCCGACCGACGCGCGGTTCTATCCGCTGTACGCGGCGTGCGTGGATCTGGGGATTCCGTTCTGCACGCAGGTCGGGCACACCGGGCCGTTGCGGCCCTCGGACCCGGGGCGGCCGATTCCCTATATCGACCGGATCGCCCTGGATTTCCCGGAGCTGACGATCGTGTGCGGTCATGTCGGTTATCCGTGGACCGAGGAGATGATCGCGGTGGCGCGCAAGCACGAGAACGTGGTGATCGATACCTCGGCGTACACCACGAAGCGGCTGCCGCCGGCGTTGGTCGCGTATCTGAAGACCACGAGCGGCCGGCGGAAGGTGTTGTTCGGCACCAACTATCCGATGATCATGCCGCAGCACGCGCTCGACGGGCTGGAGCAGCTGGGCCTGGACGACGAGACGCGGGAGCTGTACCTGGACGGGAACGCCCGGCGGGTGTTCGGTCTGTGATCATTTGAGTCCCGAACGGACGAAGCCGTTCACGATGTTCCGCTGCAACACCAGGTAGAGCAGCAGTACCGGCAGGCAGACCAACCCGGCACCGCTAGCCCTTTTCGGCTGCGAGCGTCTGGAGGCGCCCCTGCACCTCGGTGTCTGACTTGTCGTAGAGCCGGGTCGTGGGTGTCGTCTCGACCGCGCTGGCGATGATGGCCGTGTCCAGGACGTCGATCCGGGTGAAACCCGAACCGGCGATGCCGTATTGACGGCCCGCCGGTGACAGGGCGTCGATGCGATAGGCCAGCGCGGGTCCGACCCAGACCGGGATGCCCGCCAGCGCGGAGGCCGCGGTCATGTGGTTGTGCCCGCAGAAGATCATGCGGACGTCGGTGCCGGTGAGCACCTCGGCCAGCCGATCGGCATTGCGCAGCTTGAGGAATTCGGCGGCGGGGACGGCCGAGGGCAGCGGCGGGTGATGCAGCACCAGCAGGCTGCCCAGGGGCGCGGGCTCGCGGAGCTGGGCGGCCAGCCAGTCCAGCTGGTTGTCTTCGAGATGGCCGTGGTGCTGTCCGGGTGTGGTGGAGTCCAGGCCGATGACGCGCAGCCCGGCCACCTCGAGGACCTGGTCGTAGGGTGCGGTGGCCGCCGCCGAACCGGGCTCGTGCCCGAACAGTTCGACCCCGAATGCCGCTCGCTCGTCATGATTTCCCATCACGTAGAGCACCTGCGCGCCGAGCTCGGCCGCGACCGGTTCCACGGCCGCGCGCAGTCGCCGATATGCCTCGGGTGCGCCGGTGTCGGCCAGATCGCCGGACAGGATGAGCGCGTCGATGCGCCGCCCGCCGGTGCGGAGCTTGTCGAGGACGTGCAGCAGGACCGCATGGGTGTCGACCGCGCCCAGGACGCGCTCACCGTTGGGGCGCAGGTGGGTGTCGGTGAGCTGGACCAGGGTCAGGATGTTCGCCGGGTTCATGACGCCGGCAGGAGTGTGGCGCCCTCGGCGCGGGCTGCGGTCAGGGTGGCCTGCGGATCCTTGCCCTGGAACACGACCGACTCGACAGCGTCCATCATGCCGTCGCGGATCTGCAGATAGTCGTTGCCGGGTGAGACCCAGGGTTCCCTGGTGGCCGGCTGCGCGACATTCGGGGCCAGCAGCGGGTTCTGCGCGGCCCAGGAGCCGAGCACCGCGGGGTCGGTCATCATCTCGGAGCGCAGTGGCAGGTAGCCGATGTTCTGGGAGATCTTCACGTAGGGCTCCTCACTGGTGAGATATCTGATCAGCTCCCAGACGCGCGCTGCTTGGCCGGGTCGCTGGACAGAATGTGCAGGCCCGCACCGGAATTGGTGAGACCGCCGGTTTGTCACCGAAGCGGGCCACCGCTCTCCTTTCTCCGGGACTGCAAGGGCTTTCGCCGAGTTCGTGCGGTGTGCTGCTCCCAGTCTCGGTGCGTGTCGCCCGGCATGGCGCGGCGATCGGCACTGTCTATCGGTCGAATCGAGCAGCGCGCGTGATCGCGCGACCGTGGGAGCGCTCCGACACGGTGTGCTCGACGTCCGGCGATCCGCGGGCGATCTCGCGTTGCCCCCGAGCCCGTTCCCAATCGGGAGCAGCGCACGGCCGCCCACCCTGATCCGCTCTCCGAAAAGCCACCCGTCTTGCGGCCGGTGAGCGTGCTTCGGCGCGCCCGCACCGGAACATGTTGCTGTGCAACAGGATACGTAGTATTGCCGAGTTGAATCGGTGCCTGTTGTGGACCATCGGAGGTTTTCACGCTATCCGGCCGTGTCACACTCGCTGTGCGAATTGCACGGCGTGGCTTCGGCCGTGATGGTGGCTCGAGGAACCGGGGTGAGGCAGACCCAAGAACCTTGGGCTGGTGCGCGTTTGAAACGTGGACTACTCAAAGTAGAACCCCTGATCTTGCTCCGGCATTCGCTGTGATGTGACTGGCCTCAGGGGGATGGGAGAGGTTGTGCGGTTGCTCGGCCCTTGGTCGGATTCGGTGGATGTCGCCGCGTATGGGGGTGGGAAGGCGCGGGGGTTGTATGCGCTGGGGGAGGTGGGGGTGCGGGTGCCCGAGTGGGTGGCGCTCGGCACGGAGGTGTTCGAGGGGTTCGCAAGTGCGGCCGGCCTGACAGGGGAATTGGAGGGGTTCGCGGCACTCGGGGAGGTCGAGGCCGCGGTGGTGCGGGCCGCTGAACTGCGCGCAGCGCTGGCGGTCGCGGAGGTGTCCGAGGCGGCGGTGGCGGTGATCGGCGAGGCCTGGGAGCGGCTCGGCCCGGAGCCTATCGCGGTGCGGTCCTCCATGTCGGCCGAGGACGGGGCGGAGGCTTCGTTCGCCGGGCAGTTCGACAGCCATCTGAACGTGCACGGTCTCGAAGCGGTGATCGCGCGGGTGCGGGACTGCTGGGTGTCGGCGTTCTCCGAGCGTGCGGTGCGATATGCGTTCGCGCACGGCCTGTCTCGCGCCTACGCGCCCGCGGTGGTGTTACAGCGATTGATCTCGGCGCGATCCAGTGGCGTGGTGTTCACGCGGAATCCGATGACCGGTGCGGACGACGAGCTGGTGATCAGCGCCGTCTACGGGCTGGGGGAGGGGCTGGTGTCCGGCGCGGTCGACGCCGACTCGATGATCCTGGACCGGAACACCGGTGCATTGATCGATATCACACTGGGGGACAAGGATATTCGTGTCGATCCCGGCGACGGGCAGGGCTGCGCGACGGTCGAGGTCGAGGCCGGCCGGCGCGGCGCGCGGGTACTGAGCGACGCCGAGACCGCCGAACTCGCCGAGATCGCCCGGAAGGTCGAAATATCCTGTGGCGCACCGCAGGACATCGAATGGGCCATCGACGACACCGGCGTGTGGCTGCTGCAGACCCGGCCGATCACCGCGACCGCGTCGACGCTGTCCGCGCGCGAGGTCGAGCTGCGTGGCGCGGGCGAGCGGGTGGGTCCCGGTGAGACGCGAATCTGGGACAACTCCAACATCATCGAGAGCTTCAGCGGCGTCACCTCACCGCTGACCTACACCACCGCCGCCGATATCTACGGCCGCGTGTACCGCGGCTACGCGGCCTCCCTGGGGGTGCCGCCCGAGCAGCTGCGGCAGACCGATGCGTGGACTCCCGTGCTGCTGGGCAGCTTTCACGGCCGCGTCTACTACAACCTGCTGCACTGGTACCGCATGGTCGGCATCGCGCCCGGCTACCCGCTCAACCGCCGGGTGCTCGAGGCCGCCCTCGGCGTGGCCGAACCGCTGCCGGCGGAGATCGCGAAGACGCTGCGGCCCTTCGAATTCGACAACACAGCGGCCCGGCTGCGCTCGCGGGCGCGCACCACGGTGATCTACGCACGGCGCCTGTTCGGCATCGACGACCTGGTCGAACAGTTCATGACCGACTTCTACCGCGTCTACGACGAGTACGACGCCGTGGACTATACCGCGCTGACCGGCGAGCAGGCCTACCGCTCCTATCGCACGGTGGAGGGCGACCTGGTGCGGCGGTGGGGCCCGCTCATGGTGCTCGACGCCATCCTGCTCACCCTGTCGGGCCTGATGTTCGTGCTGACCAAGCTGTTCCTGCCCAAGGCGCCGGAATGGTTCCTCTACGCCGTGGTCGGCCCGGGCGCGGACGTCGAATCCGCCGAGCCGGCCCGCGCGATGACCGAGCTCGCCCGGGTCGTTCGCGCTGATCCGGAACTGAACGACATCATCAATTCGACTGCGCCGGAGGCGATTCACGACGCGCTGCGGGCCGCCGGGCGCACCGAGTTCCGCGCCGCCCTCGACGACTATCTGGACCGCTACGGCTACCGCAGCCTCGACGAGCTGAAGCTGGAAACACCGGATCTGCGCGAGAATCCGGCCAATCTGTTCGTCATGCTGCGCAGTGCGGTCGGCCGGGTCGGCGACACCGTGACCGCGAACCGCGCCGGCGAGGCCGACGCCTACCTGGACGCGCATCTCGGCCACGGCCTCCGGCGGCGCGTCTACGAACGCCTGCGCGCCAAGGTCTCCCGCTGCGCCGCCCACCGTGAGCGGCTGCGCTTCTGCCGCACCCGCGCGTTCGGCATGGTCAAGCGCATGATCCGGGTGATGGGCCGGGATCTGGCGGCCCGCGGCGTGATCGACGAGTTCGAGGACGTGTTCCAGCTGACCGTCGAGGAACTGCGTGGCTGCTACGAGGGCGCGGACACCGACCGGCTGCGCGAGGTGGTGGCGGTACGGAAGTCGCTGCGCGCCAAGGATTCCACGCTGGTGGCCCCGGCCCGCTTCCGCACCGTCGGACCGCGGCTGGGCAATGCCGAACTGGCCGAACAGGGCTGGGTGCCGGTCACCGCGACGGCCGCGGCCACTCCCGGCACGATGCTCACCGGAACCCCGTCGGCGGCGGGCATTGTCGAGGGCGCCGCGGTGATCGTGGACGAACCCCGCGACGTGGCCGGCGGCATCCTCATCGCCTACCGCACCGATCCGGGCTGGGTGGCGGCTCTGCCCTCGGCGTCCGCGCTGGTCATCGAACGCGGCAGCCCGCTCACCCACGTGGCGATCGTGGCACGCGAGCTGGGCGTGCCGACCGTGGTCCAGTTGCCCGGCATCACCCGCCAACTGCGCAGCGGCATGCGTATTCGAGTCGATGGGGCCGCCGGCACCGTCACCGTGCTTTCCGAAGGAGACCAGTGATCGACCACGTGAACGACGAAGCGACCGTGCGCAGGTGGCTGATCGAGCCCTCGGCGGGCACCGGGATCTACCTGGCCGACGAGGCCGACGGATGGGAGTACCGCAGCTATCGGGACCTGGCCGACCAGGTGTGGTCGATCGCGGACCTGCTGCGGGCCGCCGGACTCGGCAGCGGTGACGGCGCGTGCGTGATCATGCCGACCGGATTCCCGTGTGTGGCGGCGTTCTACGCGGTGTGGGCGTGCGGCGGGGTGTTCACCCCGGTCGCGCCGCCCATGTTCGGCGACCTGGAGCAGATCGTCGCGCACATCGCGGGCATCGTCGAGCAGGCCGCGCCCCGCCTGGTGGTCACCTCCCCGGAGTTCGAGACCTTCGTGCGCAGCGCCTGCCTCGCGGCCGGTCGCACCGACGAACCGGTGGTCGTCCATGCCGCGACGCTGCCCGCCGCCCCCGCGACGCGCGAGCTCGCCGACGTGTCGGAAGTGGCACTGCTGCAGTTCACCTCGGGTTCCTCGGGCGCACCCCGCGGTGTGCGGGTGAGCTGGCACAACCTGGCCAACAACATCGCCATGATCACCCGCCTCATCGACTGGCGGCCGGGCGAAACCATGGTGTCGTGGCTGCCGCTCTACCACGACATGGGGCTGGTCGGCGCGTTCCTGCAGGGCGTCACCAACCAGGCCGACCTGTACCTCATGCGTCCCGACCAGTTCGTGCGCGACCCGCTGCGCTGGCTGCGCGCCATGACCCACGCCCAGCATGCGCCGTCGCCGTCGTTCGCGCTCGGCTATGTGGCGCACCGGGTCCGGCCCGAGGAGATCGCCGGCCTGGATCTGTCGGGCTGGCGGACGCTGGCCATCGGCTCCGAACCGGTCGAGGTGGCCGATCTGCAAGCCTTCGCGAATCTGACCGGCCCGCAAGGCTTCTCGATGGGTGCGTTCACCCTCGCCTACGGGCTGGCCGAGGCGACGCTCATGGTGACCTCCTCGCCCACCCGGCGGCCCATCACGGCGCTGCGGCTGGACAATCCGAATCTGCGCTTCGGCGAACCGGTTCCGGTGCTCGAGGAGGCGATGCTCGACGACACCCACCGGGTGGCGGGCGCGGGCTGGATCACCGGGCTCGGCTTCTCCACCCCCGAATCCACCGTGACCGTGGTCGACGACGAGGGCCGGGAACTGCCCGACGGCGTCCTGGGCGAGATGGTGGTGACCGGAGACTCGGTGGCGCTGGGCTACTCCGGAGAGGCGAGCGCGACCTCGTCGACCCGCCTGGAGGACGGCCGCCTGTACACGGGTGACGCCGGATTCCTCTACCGCGGCGAGGTTTTCGTCCTCGGCCGCATGGGCACCAGCATCAAGGTGCGCGGCCGCTCGGTGTTCATGGAGGACATCGAATCCCGGGTTGCCCAGGAAACCGGGCTCACCAAGGGCAAGCTCGCCGCCGTCGGCCTCGTCGAGGCCGGACTCCAGGGTGTCGCCCTCTTCGCCGAGACCGCGCCCGGCGACTGGATTCCGCAGGCCCGCACCCTCATTCGCGACCACCTCGGACCCGCCCAGACCGTGCACATCGTCACCGGGCCGCGCGGCCTCATCCGCCGCACCTCCAGCGGCAAACCCCGCCGCCGCCACATGTGGCAGCTGCTGCGGGACGGCGCCCTCGAGGGCGCGGTGCTGCACGAGGTGGATGCCGCTGCGGGGCAACCCACTTCCCTCGAGCCGGAAGAGGCTGCGGTCGACAAGTCACGGCCGAGTGGGTTTACACAGGTCGGCGACGCCGCGGATGGCGGATCCGAGGCTGTACGGCGCCCGGCGCAAGCCGTGCCGCGACCCGGGATGCCCATGGACAGGCTGCGACAGCTCCTGGACGGCGCGCTGCGGTCGGTCGCCGTTCCCGAGAACGCCGCTGTCCTGTTCGAGGGCTCGCTGGCCGAGGGTTTCGGCAATGCGGGCTCGGACATCGACTTCCTGGTGGTGACCCCTGGCGCGGACGAGCTGCCGACCCTGCCGACGGTCCTGTTCCTCGACGGCCGCCGCGTCGAGGTCCGCACCCGCTCGGTGGCCCAGCTGCGCCGGCAACTCGAGCGGGCCGCCACCGATCCGGACGAGGACGGCCTCAACCGCTGCCAGCGCTTCCTGCGCGCCACCGTCATCCGACCCGGCACGGTGGATCTGGACCAGCTCCGCGGAATCCTCACCCACGACGCCTTCACCACGGTCGTCGCCGACTGGTGGGCCACCCGCGCCCGCCACGCCCTGGGCTACGCCATCGCCCTGCGCGCCTTCGGAGCCCACACCGAAGCCGAGGCCTGGGCCGAAGACGGCCTCCGGCAAGCCATGAAGGCCTGGCTCGCCCGCCGCGGCGAAACCTACCTCGAAACCAAATGGCTGCCACAGCAACTCGATCGCACCGCTCCCGACACACTCATCGACCGCTACCGGCGGCTCATCGACCCGGCCGACCAGGAGTCCATGGGCAGCGACGGCGAATCCAGTCGGTTCAGGCCCGGATTGTCCGGATCGTCGAATTCCGCCAGTAGGTACGCAACACCGGTCGAAGACTCCTCGGGCGATGCTGTGGGCATTGCTGCGTTCGGACCCGAGTTCGACACGGCAGCAGCGTCCGCCGGCCGGGTGGACGGGGCGATCCTCGCCACGGCGGGATCGGAGCCGGCCGCGGGGACGCGCGAGCCGGCCGGCTCGCGGTGGGCTGCGAGGCTGGTGCTGGCCGCGGATCTCGGCGTCGACGGCGTCGCGGATGACCCGCGCGAGCTGATCTTCACGCGGCGTCCCGCCGTCACCACCTGGCCGCTGGCCGGACGTCTGCACGTGCTGCGTTCCGACAGTGAGGTTTTCGTGCTGTCCGAGGCGGGAGCCCAGGCGTGGCGGTCGGTGGTGTTCCGGCAGTCGATCCGGGATGTCATGGCGCGCGCTCCGCGCGATATCGGGGCGGAGCTGGCGGAGTTCGTCCGGCTGGGGTTCGTCGGCCTGCAGTGGCGGGGCGGCGCGGTGCTCCAACCGGCCCTGGCCATGTGCAAACCGGTGGAGCCATATACGCCGGTGGCCGTGGTGGCGACGCCCGCGCTGGGACTCACCGGTGCGGCGCGCGGGGAGGGAATCGCGACGCTGTCGGCATTGCCCGCCCGGCGGTTCATCGGGGCCGGTCTGAATCTGGTGTGGTCCAACGTGGTGCTCGAGAACGCCCGCGAGGATCTGGTGGGCGCGGTCAAGGACGCGCAGGGCGAGGTCGCCGATATCGCCGCGCACCGGCTCATCGCCATGAGTGTGCGAGTGCTGTTGAGCGCGTTCGGCATTCATCCGCTGCCCGCCGATGTGGATCCGGTCGGCACGGTCGCCGGGCTGCTGCCCGCGCACGCCCCCGAGCGGGGCGTGCTGATCGCGGCACTGGAATCGGCTGCGCGCGTGCGGTTCTCGCACACCCTGCGAAACGGCGGCGACGCGCCGAACGATCTTGCCCGTGTCGACGCCGTCGTCGCCACGGTGCGGCGCCTGGCCGCGGATACCGGTGCGGGCCGGGACTTCCCGGCCTCCTTCGATTCCCGCGAGCAGTGGCAGCGCACCCTGACCCTCGGCTACGACTGGCTGCGGCTGGCCGGGTATCTCGACGCCGACCTGCCCCTGGACGAGGCCCGCGACCTGCTGGCCAGCGGCGGCCAGCAGCCCCACCTGCGAGAGAGCGAGCAGTCATGACCACCGAAGCCACTGTCGCCGAACGCGTCCGGCACATCATCGCCACCATGGCCCCGCGGCCCGCCGAACTCGACGGTGCCGCCGACGCGCCGGAACGGACCGGCGAGCTGCGCCTGATCGAGGACCTCGGCTTCGACTCGCTGCGGCTCATGGAATTGACCGTGGTGCTCGAACAGAGCTTCGCGTTGCCGCGCTACCGGCCCGAACAGCTGATGGGTGTGCTGCGGGTCGGCCAGGTCGTCGATCTGGTCACCCGCACCCTGGAGGTGAGCGCATGAGCGAACGGACCACCGTCCTGCTCACCGGCGCGAGCGGACTGGTCGGGTCGGAAGTCGCCGCCCGGCTCAGCGCCGCCGGCCGCCCGGTAGCCGCCGTGCTGCACAGCAATTCGGACATCCGGCGCAATGACGGCAGCGGGTACGAGCCGGACCTGCGGATCGCCGGCGACATCCGGCGGCCGGTCTTCGGGCTGGACCCCGCGACGGCCGCCGATCTCGCCGGCCGGGTGGGCATCATCGTGCACTGCGCCGCCACCACCGCCTTCGACGCCACCGCCGAGACCTACGACGAGCTCAATGTGCGCGGCGCGGAGCACGCCGTCGCGCTGGCCCTCGCCTGGGACGTGCCACTGCTGCACGTCAGCACCGCCTACGTGTGCGGGCTGCGGCACGGCATCATCCGCGAGGACGAACTGGACGCGGGCCAATCCTTCGGAAACGGCTACGAGCAGAGCAAATTGCGGGCCGAACAGGTGATCCGGGCGGCCGGGGAACGCGGGCTGCGATGGGCGGTGGTGCGTCCGGGCATCGTCACCGGCGCGCTGGGCGACGGCGTGATCCGCGAGTACAAGAACCTCTACACCGTGGTGAAACTCATGGTCGAGGGCAAGCTGCGCACCCTGCCGGGCCGTTACGACGCCACGCTCGCCCTGGCCCCGGTAGACCACGTCGCCGACGTGATCGCCGCCGCGGTCACCGATTTCGGCAGTGTCGCCGGATCCACCCTGCACGCGGTGGGCCGGGACACGCTGTCACTGCGCGAGGTCTCCGACGTGCTGGCCGAGTACCCGTCCTTCGATGTCGCGACCTTCGTGCCGGAATCCTCCTTCCGCGCCGAGGATCTCGACCCGATCGAGCGCGAGTACTACCTGCGGATCGGGGTGCTCTACACGAGTTACTTCCAGCGCCGGCTGTCCTTCGACACCAGCAACGCGGACCGCCTGCTGGACCGGCTCCCACCGCAGACCGGCAAGGACTACCTGCGGGCGCTGCTGGACCACTGCCTGGAGTCCGGCTACCTGGGCGCGCCGCTGCCGTCCATCGCGGAAACCTTGGCGCGCACCGGAATCGGCGGATCGGCACCGGGAACGGGGGTCCGGTCGTGACCGACGACGACCTGCGCACCCTGCTCGCCGACGCGACTCCGTCGAAGGAGAAGGTCGACGCCTATCGCACCGACACCTATGTGCTCGAGACCGTCGAGCAGGCACAGCGGCTCGGTATCGACGCCGCCGCTTTCGCCCGCGAGCACTCGCTGTTGCTGCTGAAACCGGACGCCATCGTGGCCCGGGCCGTCGAACCGACCCTGACATGGCTGGCGGACAACGACTTCCAGGTGGTGGACGCTCGCCGCGTGGTGGTGGACCGGCACGTGGCCCGCGCCCTGTGGTACTTCGCCTGGAACATCGCCTCCCCGGAACGGCGTCGGCTGGCCGACCTGCTGGTGGGGATCTCCGATGTCCTGGTGCTGGTGGTCCGCGGCCCGGTCGCCGACCTGCCGACACCGGTGCGCCTCACCGCCGCCAAGGGCGCGACCGACCCCAGCAAACGGCAGCCCGGTGAACTGCGCTACCTGCTCGGCCGCCACAATTACCTGCTCAATCTCGTCCATTCCCCCGACGATCCCGCCGACGTGCTGCGCGAACTCGCCATCTACTTCGACGAGACCACCCGAGCCCAGGTGTTCGCCCACGCGCTCGAGGGGCGCGACCGGACCGACGCGGCCGCCGCGCTGGCCCGCGACCTCTACGATCGGGCCCCCGCCCGCAGTTTCGAGCGCTCCGACGCCATCGCCCGGCTGTGCACCGAACTGGATTCCGCCGCAATGAAATCCCTCGACCATCGGATCTCCGCGGCCGAACCCGGCTCCCCGGCCGCCCAGGCCGCGCTGCTGGAGGCGGCGTGGTCCAGTGGCCGCGAGCTCGACCCCTGGTCGCTCATCGTGCTGGGTTCCTACGTCCTACCCATGCGCGCCGGGACCGGGTCGCAGACCCTGCGCCCGGTCAGCGCGACCGATTGGCTGGAGGCCAGACCATGACGACGACACAGCCACCCGGAACCGCCCACCCGCTCACCCGCGCCGCCGCCGTGCGCGCCACCCACCTGCGCACCATCCCGCGCGCGCTCGCGCACCGGCACGCGGTCGCCGAGGTCTTCGTGACCTCGCTGGAGGCCGAGTCCTCCGGCGCCTTCGTGGCCGGGGCCCAATTGCCGCGCATGCACGGCCATTACAGCGATCACGCCGGCGCGCTGGGCCTGCACCACGACCTGATCGCGGTCATGGAGGCCGCCCGGCAGGTCTCCATCGCCGTGACCCACGAGTTCTTCGACGTGCCCACCGACCGGGCCTTCCTGGTGCGCACCTTCAACGGCACCGGCATCGACGGTGCGATCTGGGAGATCGGTTCCGCGCCGGCCGATCTCGAACTGCGGGTGCGGGCGCTGCGCGAACACCATCGGGGGGAGCGGCTGGAGGGACTGGACCTGTTCCTCGACATCAGCTGCCGGGGAGTTCCGATGGGTACCGTGGACGGCTCCTTCTCCTGGGTGGATCCGCGGCAGTGGGCCGCCATCCGCTCGGGCTACCGGAAGCAGCTGGGCCTGGGGCCCTTCGAGATTCCCGCGTCGCCGGGCACGCGGGCCGCTGCCGCGCTGGTCGGCCGGGAGAATCCCCGCAATGTGGTGATCGGGCCGCCGGAGTCCACCCCGGGACGGTCCCGCGCCGCGCTGGTCGCCGACACCACCCATCCGATCCTGTTCGACCATCAGCTCGACCACGTGCCCGGCAACCTGCTCATCGAGGCCTGCCGGCAGGTCGCACTCACCACCGTGGGCCCGCAGCCCCGCCGATTGATCAGCGTGACAAGCGCTTTCGACCAGTTCGTGGAACTCGACCTGCCCGCCGTGTGCGTGGCCGAGCGCACCGACTCCGGGGTGGACGCCACCGTCGTGCACTGCGAGATCCGCCAGGCCGGCGCTGTCGCGGCCCGGATCGACCTCGAATTCGCGGCGGACCTGGCACCGGCGGAGGACGGCGACTGATGGACACCGATCTGCTGACCGGCACCCGCGCGGTCCGCAAACGCCTCGACCTGCAGCGGCCCGTCGACGACCGCGACGTGCGGGAGTGCCTGGAGATCGCGGTGCACGCGCCCAGCGGCTCGAACCGGCAGCCGTGGCGGTTCGTGGTGGTGCGCGACCCCGGCCTCAAATCCCGGATCGGTGAGTACTACCGGAAGGGGTTCGCCGCCAACCTCTCCGGCCGCACACCCCGGCCGGATCAGCTGGCCGATCTGGCCTCGGGGCAGCACCTGGCCGACCACCTGGGCGAGGTGCCCGCGCTGATCCTGGTGTGCGCGCTGGGCCGCCCGCCCGCCGAACCCACGGCGCTGCGGCTGGCCGGCTTCTACGGGTCGATCTATCCGGCGGTCTGGAATCTCCAGCTGGCCTTGCGCGCACGCGGACTCGGATCGACGCTGACCACGGCGCATCTGGCCTACGAGCGCGAAGTCGCCGAGCTGCTGGGCATTCCGTTCGAGGAGGTCACCCAGGTGGCCATGCTGCCGGTCGCGCACCTGCTGCCGGGCGGCGGCAAACCCGTGCGCCGCACACCCGCCGCGGAACTGACCGGCTGGGACGGCTGGCCGACGCCGGGGGAGGTGGCGGCGCCGTGACCGATCTCGCCGAAATCCCGTCCCGCACCGGCCTTCTCACCTCGGTGGGCCGGATCGCACGGTTCACCAAGGTGATGTACAAGCCGCACTACCTGCTGTACGGCATCCTCTGGGTGCTGGCCCTCGAAGGGACGGCGGCACTGCTGACGCAGCCGGGCGTCGCCTGGCATCCGACCGGCGCGACCGCCGCCCGCATCGGCATCGTCGCGATCGTGCTGCTGTACCTGCGCATGGTCGACGAGCAGAAGGACCTCGAGTACGACCGGGTGCACAATCCGGACCGGCCGCTGGTCACCGGAGCGGTGAGTGCGCTCGAATTGCGCAGTGCCATGGGGGTGATCGCGGCGGTGTCGATCGCGGGCAGCCTCGCGTTGTCGGTGCGCTCCGCGGTGGCCATCGCGGCGGTGCTCGCCTACGGCCTGATTCTCTGGGCGCTGGAACAGCTTTCGGAGACGGTGCGCACCGATATCATGCTCAACCTCGTGGTCACCTACCCGGTGCAGCTGCTGGTGACCGGGTACGTCGTGCTGTCGGCCATCGACACCGGCGAGGCGGCGGCCCACGGCCGGGTCGCGGTGGTGGCGATAGTGTTCGCCGGAGCCTTCCTGCAGTTCGAGTTCGCCCGCAAGACCTCGCGCAGCGTGCGGCCGGGCGAGATGTACTACTCGAACGCGCTCGGTGCGCCCGGTAGTGCCGGGGCGTCGGTTCTGTGCGCACTGGTGGCGGCGGTGGGTGAGATCGCCGTCGCGAAACCGTGGGAGTGGCACGGCACGGCCGCCGTCCTCGGCTGGATTCCCGTGGCGCTCATGCTGATCCCGGCCATCGGAGCCTGGCGGTTCGTGCGGTCACGGGACGACGAGTACCCGATGCTGCCCGCGGTCCTGTTCATTCTGACCCTGTACCTGACGCTGATCGCGCAGGCGGCGGTGGCCACCCGCGGCTGAACGCTCAGCGGTAGGACAAGCGCCGGAAGGACACGGCGGCGCAGGCGAATCCGACCGCCGCGATGGCCAGGCACCAGAGCACCGCCGCCGGCGCCCGATCGGCGGTGGTGCCGTCCAGCAGCGCGCGCACGGTGTCGACCACCGGGGTCGCGGGCTGTCGGTCGGCGATCCCGCGCAGCCAGCCCGGCATGGTGCGGGTCGGCACGAACGCGCTGCTGACATACGGGATGAACGTGATGGCGTAGGTGAGCCCGCCCGCCGCCTCCGGATTGCTCGCCGCCATGCCCAGCGCCACCGCGACGGCCGTGATCGCGACCACGAACAAGGTGATCAGCGCGGCCGCGCCCAGCCAGCCCAGCGGCCCCGAACCCGGCCGATAGCCCAGTGCCACCGCGACACCCACCGCGATGGCGATGGCCGCCATGGTGCGCACGAGGCCCTCGCTCAGATGCCCCGCCGACAGTGCCTGCCGGAACATGGGCAGCGTCCGGAAGCGGTCCATGCTGCCCCGCGTCATATCGGTGCACACGCTGGTCGCGGTGATCGACGCGCCGAAACCCGTGCACAGCAGCATGATTCCCGGCACCACATAGTTCAGGTACGAGCCGCCGACCTCTATCGCGCCGCCGAACACGTAGGTGAACAGCAGCATCATCAGAATCGGCATGGTCAGCGAGATGACCAGCGTGTCGGTGCTGCGCAGGGTCCGGCGGGCGCAGCGCCGGAACATGACCAGGGTGTCGGGGACGAAATGGCGTACCGCCGTGAGCATGGGCGCGGTCACCGGGCGGCGGCCTCGATGAGATCGGCTGTGCGCTCGGCCACCCCGGCGGTCCGCAGGGTCGCCGCGAAGCCCTCGACCCGCCGCCGGGTGCGCGCGTTCAGCAGCGGCGCCAGCGCTCCCGCCAGCCGGTCGGCGGTCATGGCGGTGAACGGAAGATGTGCGCCCACACCGAGTTTCTCCACCTGGCCGCCCCACATGGGCTGCTCGAACGACACCGAGCACACCACCGTGGGCAGCCCGGCCCGCAGGCTTTCGAACAGGGTGCCGATGCCGCCGTGGTGCACGGCGGCCGCGCAGCGCGGGAAGATCAGGTCGTAGGCGAAATTGCCGACCAGCTTGATCCGGTCGCCCGTCACGGTGTTCGCGACATCCAGGTCGCTCCACCCCGCGTGCACCAGGGCGCGCACCCCGAGCCGGGTGGACACCTGCTCCACCATGGCGAACACGGCCGCGGCGTCGCGAATCGGCATGCTGCCGAAGCCGAAGAACACCGGCGGCTCGCCCGCCTCGACCCAGGACAGAATGTCGTCGTGGCTGCCCGACAGCTCGCCGACCGCCGCGCGGGTGGCCTGATCCAGGGTCAGGAAGCCGGTGAAGGGGCGGCGGTGGTCCCACTGCTCCGGCAGGTTCGGCACCAGGGCAGGATCGTAGATCTGGATCTCGGGCACCCCCGCCCGCGCCAGCGCCGCGGCCGGGCTGGTGTACGACTTCGGCAGCCCCAGCGCGCCGCGCAGCTCGTTGAGGTAGCGCAGGAACACCACGCGGCGCAGGTTCTCGGCCAGCAGCCAGGTGGCCCGATTGACCGGGGCGGGCGGATTCCAGTGTGCGGGAAGCAGACCGGGGAACGGGTAGGCGCTGTTCATCCGCGCCGGATAGTAGTGCAGGCTGACCAGCGGCACGCCCATGGCCTCCGCGATCGAGGACGCCCGGTCCTCGGTGACGGTGCTGGCCACGATCAGGTCGGCCTTCGCGCACACGTCGATGACCTCACGGTTCATCCGCTCGCCGTACTCGGCCATCTGCTTGCCGACCAGTTGCATCAGCCGCAGCGTATTGCCCGCGGCCAGCGCCCGCTGGCCCGCGTCGGAGCTGTAGAGCCGCTGCACGTCCGGTCCGCAGGTCTGCGCGGACAGGCCTGCGGCGGTGACGAATTCGACCAGATTCGGCGGCGCGCCGATCAGCACTTCATGGCCGCGGCGCTGCAATTCGACGCCCAGGCCCACGATCGGGTGCACATCGCCCCGGGTTCCGGTCAGCGGTATCGCGATGCGCATGCGGCCTCTCTCGGCAGGGGACGGGATCCCTTGACACTGGGGTGCTCTGCGGGCCGGCGTCCAGACGTAGGAAATGTGGGCATTTCACTGAGGGGCGGCGCTGCGTAGGGTTGCGCTGATGCACATCGCCATGTTCGTGGACTACCATCCGGCCTCGCTCGGCGGGGTGCAGACCGCCGCGACCGGGCTGCGCCGCGGACTCGAACGCGCCGGGCATCGGGTCACCGTGTTCACCGTGCCCGATCCGGCGGCCGCGCCGGACCCGGATGTCGTTGCGCTGCAACCGCTGCCGGTTCCGGCCGTGAACGGATTCGCGGTCGTCGCACCGACCCGGCGCAATGCCGCGCTCATCGACGCCGAATTCGCCGCCCGCGGGCCCGTCGACCTCGTGCACACCCAGAGCACCTACGGCGTCGCCATCGCGGGCATGAAAGCGGCACGGCGGCACCGGATTCCGCTCGTGCACACCGCGCAGAGCCGCGACGACGCCTTCATCGAGCACACCTCGCCCGCGCCCTACGCCACCGCGCTGGCGCTGCGCGGGTTGCACGGCCGCTGGGTGCCGCACGAACATCACATGCCGCACCGGGCCGGGGAATCGGCCGCGGCCCGGCACGCCTGGTGGACGATCAGCGGGCAGGCCCAGGCCGCCGACCAGGTGATCGCGCCGACCCGGCACTTCGCCGACCTGCTGCTCGCGCACGGGCTCACCCGCCCGATCACCGTGGTGTCCAACGGTGTCGACGACGCACTGCTCGACGCGCGCACCGCCGTGGCACGCCCCACGCACGGGCCGCTGCGGCTGGTGTGGTGCGGGCGGCTGTCGGGGGAGAAGCGGCTGCTGGAAGCCATCGAGGCGGTGCGGCGCACCGACAACTGCGTGCTCGACATCTACGGCGAGGGCGACCTGCGCGGCGCGGCCGTCGGCCGCGTCGTGGAACGGCGGCTCGGGGAGCGAATCCGGTTGCACGGCAGGGTCAGCCAGGCCGCCTGCCTCGACGCCATGGCCGCGGCGGACGCACTGCTGTTCCCCTCCAATGGATTCGACACCCAGGGCATGGTGCTGCTCGAGGCCACCGCCGTCGGGCTCCCGGTCGTGTACTGCGATCCCGATCTCGCCGAATCGGTGCCCGCGGGCATCCGGTCGGCGGATCCGTCGGTCGAGGCGCTGAGCGAAACCCTCGCCAAGCTGGCAGCGGACCGCTCGGTGCTCGCCGACCTGCGCGCGCAGCTGGCGGGTCAGATCGACACCGTGCGCCAATCGCACCAGACCGCACGGGTATTGGAGGTCTACCGGGACGCCGGTGCCGGGTTGGCCGCCGCGCCACCGCCCGTCGTGCCACGGAGCCTGGCGGACATCCCTACGGCACCGGGCAGCGTGCCGGTGCTCGGGCACAGTCTGCGGGCGCTCACCGACGCACCCGGCTTCGTGACCTCGCTGCCCGCGCTCGGGCCGATCGTGCGCGTGCGTTTCGGCCGCCAGACCGGCTACGTGCTCACCACCCCGGACCTGCTGCGCGAGGTCAATCTCAGCGACGCCGAATTCGAGCGGGAGGATCTGCGCGAGGCCATCGACGATATCGCGGGCGGGGCGGTCAATGTGCTGCGCGGGTCCGAACACCGGTTGCGCCGCCGCATGATCTCGCCCGCGCTGCGGCAGAGCAGGCTGGCCGAATATGCCGAAGCCGCAGCCGATATCGCCAATGCCTGGGCCGCCGCACTGCCGGTCGGTCAACGCGTGAATCTCATGGACGAGGCGCACGGCCTGGTGCTCGACACCGTGTCGGCGACCCTGTTCACCGCCGACTTCGGCGACAGCGCGCGCCGCGAGATCCGCGACAATGTGCCGTGGCTGCTCAGCCAGGTCATCGTGCGCACCGCACTGCCGCCGCAGCTGCGCAGGCTGCGGGTCATCGCGAACTACCGGTGGCGCAGCAAGTCCCGGCACCTGCGCGCCGCCGTGGGGGCCGTGGTGAGCGAATACCGCAGGCGCGACGAGGATTTCAACGACGTGGTGTCGGCGCTCATCCGGCACACGGACAGCGAGACTGGAGCGCGGCTGTCCGACGATCACATTATCGACGAGGCCATCCTCATGCTCGCCGGCGGCGTCGGGTCCATGGCGTCGCTGACCGGGTGGCTGTGGCACGAGGTCAGCCTGCGACCGGCCATCGCCGAACGCCTGTACGCGGAACTGGACGCCGTGGTCGGCACCGGTGACGTGCGGCCCGAACACCTGGCCGCCATGCCGTACCTGAAACAGGTCGTCTCCGAGACCATTCGATTCTGGGGACCCTGGATCAGCGCCGCCAACGCCAGCGCCGACCTGACCATCGGAGACGTCACCATACCGGCGGGGGCCGCGATCATGTTCAGCCCCTACATGGTTCAGCACGACCCGCGCTGGTTCACCCACCCCGAATCCTTCGATCCGGAACGCTGGTCCGCCGAGAACGCCGCCGACACCGCCAAGAAGGCGATGATCTCCTTCGGCGTCGGCCGCCGCCGCTGCCTCGGCGACCACTTCGCCATGCTCGAAATCGCGCTGGCCTCCGCGGCACTGCTGTCCCGCTGGCGGATTACCCCGGTGCCGGGACACCGGGTGCGGGCCTCCAACCGGGATTTCGTGCTCTCGCCGTCGGCGCTGCCGGTCACCCTGCGAGCCCGCTGATCGCGGCGGCTGCTACAGCAGCACCGGCAGCTCGTGCAGACCGTGCATGAGGGTGCTCGGATGCCAGGCGAGCGCCTCCGCGGCCGGTGACAGGCGCAGGTCCGGGAACCGGGACAGCAATGCGGCGAAGGCGACCCGCGCTTCCAGGCGGGCCAGCGGGGCGCCGACACAGAAGTGGATACCGTGGCCGAAGGCCAGATGGCCGGTGGTGTCGCGGGCGGGATCCAGGGCGTCGGGGGCGGGATAGCGGTCGGCGTCGCGGTTGGCGGCGGCCAAGGCGACGAAGACGAATTCACCCTCGGGGATGTCCGTGCCCGCGATGGTGACCGGTTCGGCCGTGTGCCGGAGGGTGCTCATGTTCACCGGGCCGTCGAAGCGCAGGAATTCCTCCACCGCAGCGGGAATCGCCTCGGGTTCGGCGCGCAGGGCCCGCAGCTGCGCCGGATTGCGGAGCAGGGCGAGGGTGCCGTTGGCGATCAGATTGACCGTGGTGTCGTGCCCGGCGACCAGCAGCAGGAAGGCCATGCCGACCTGCTCGGACTCGGTGAGGGCATCGCCGTCGTCGGCGGGGACGGCCAGCGCGGACAGCAGATCGGCGGCGGGTTGCACTGCCTTCGCCCGCACCAGCTGGGTCAGGTAGACCGCCATGGCCTCGGAGGCGCGGGCCCGGTCCTCGTCCAGGCCCGCGACCGCGACCAGCGCCCGGGTCCACTCCTGGAAGTCCGCGCGATCGCCGAGCGGCACACCGAGCAGCTCGCAGATCACCGTGATCGGCAGCGGCTCGGCGAATTCGCGCAGCAGGTCCACCTCGGAGCGGCCCTCCAGGGCATCCAGCAGCGAGCCGGTGATCTCCTCGATGCGCGGGCCCAGCGCGGCCACCCGGCGCGGGGTGAAAGCCCGGGTCACCAGCTTCCGCAGCCGGGTATGGCCGGGCGGATCGGTATTGAGCATGTGGGATAGCAGCGCCAGCATATTCGGATCCGACTGCGGCACACCACGTTTGCGGCTGAGCAGTGCGTCGGAGACCGCGGCCGCCTTCTGCAGGCGCGGATCGGAGAGTGCGGCCCGCCCTGCGGCGTAATCGAGGATGACCCAGCGGATCACGCCGTCGGGGAACCGGACTCGCCGCACCGGCCCGTGCTCGCGCCAGCGCCGGTAGTGGGCGTGCGGATCGGCGAAGAACTCCGGGCCGATGGATTCGATCCGGTCCGGGGCTTCGGTGTCGGCCATACCGCGACCCTAACCGATGGAATGGCTTGCGGCGAATGGCAATTCGTCGCGATGTAAAAGACTCTGTACATCGAGTCGTGTTTTCTTGACGCCGGGTTCAGCCTTACGGGGAGAAGCGAACCTGGATCCGGGGTGTCGCGGCCGTGGTCTCGTACCTGATCCGGGAACGTAGCGCGCGGTACCCGTTCTTCAGGGCGGGGATAGCGCATCGCGTGGCACGCTAATGTACTACCATGTCAAGCGTGGGCGATCGAGTGGTGAAGCGGGCGTATAAGTTCCGCTTCTACCCCACGCCCGAGCAGGCCGAACAGCTCGTCCGTACCTTCGGTTGTGTCCGGTACGTGTACAACCGAGCATTGGCGGAGCGTTCCCGTGCTTGGAGCCAGGAGCAGCGTCGCGTCAACTACGCGGACACATCGCTGATGCTCACGCAATGGAAACGCGACCCCGAAACCGAGTGGCTTACAGAGCCTTCCAAGGGGCCGTTGCAGCAAGCCTTGAGGAACCTTCAGGGGGCTTTCGACAAGTTCTGGCGCAAACAAACCGGCTATCCCCAGTTCAAGAGGAAGGGCCGGTCGAAGGACTCGGCCACCTACTTCTCGAACTGCTTCACCTACCGCGACGGCCAGATCAGACTTGCGAAACAAGCGGAACCGCTGAGCATTCGCTGGTCTCGTCCACTGCCGGTAGGTGCTGTCCCGTCGCAGGTTACGGTGTCACGCGACAGCGCGGGCCGGTACCACATTTCGATCCTGGTCGAGGAGACGATCAGCGCGCACGCCCCGACCGATGCGACGGTCGGTGTCGATGCGGGTATCACGTCGCTGTACACGTTCTCCACCGGGGAGAAGGTGTCCAATCCCCGGCACGAGCGCAAGGACCGGGCGCGGTTGGCGAAGGCGCAGCAAGTGTTGTCGAGGAAACACAAGGGCTCCAGCAACCGGGCGAAGGCTCGGTTGAAGGTGGCTCGTATTCATGCCCGGATCGCCGATCGGCGGCGGGACCATCTGCACAAACTCTCGACTCGGTTGGTGCGCGAAAACCAAGTGATTGCCATAGAGGATTTGAGTGTGCGGAACATGGTTCGGAATCGTTCGCTGGCGCGGGCGATCTCGGACGCGTCGTGGTCACAGTTTCGGTCGATGCTGGAATACAAGGCCGACTGGTACGGGCGCACCGTGGTGGCGATCGACCGGTTCTATCCGTCGAGCAAGACATGCTCGACGTGTGGGCGGATCGCCGATCGCCTGCCGCTCGACATCCGGGAGTGGACGTGTCCGTGCGGCACTGTCCACGATCGGGATATCAACGCGGCGAAGAACATTCTTGCGGCCGGGCTGGCCGTCGAAGCCTGCGGAGATGGTGTGAGACCGCCCCGCAGCTGATGCGAGGAGGCAACCGTCGATGAAACAGGAAGCCCCTGTCGTGAGGCAGGGAATCCCGATCCTTCAGGGCCGGGAGGGAGTCAACTATCTGATCGTCGTGCTGGCTGGCGCGTGCGCGGCACACCGCGGTGGTGGACGTGGCCTATGTCGCGCCGCTGCTGTGGGCGGTCGGCGGGTCCATCGTGGTCTCGATCGTGGTCAGCTGACCGCGGAGACGCGTGAACCCCTCCGCCGAGTGCGGCGAGGGGGTTCACGAAATCGAATGGTCCGCTGTTACAGCGGCATCGGGCCGGACGAGCCCGACGAGACCCAGGACCAGCCCGCGTGGATGCGGGCCAGGATCAGGTTGACGATGTCGAGGACGGTTGAACCCGTCGGTGTTTCCTCAGTGCTCGGGGTGGTTGACGGTGCGGAGCGTAGTCGAGGGGGTTCGGGAGCGATATGGGTTGGCGCAAAGGTGAATTAGTGCTGCGGCGGAGTAGGACGCGACAGGGTGGCCGGGTGGTCGGAGGTCGCGGAGAGTTGAGCGCCGAAGATGTCTTCGCCGAGCCGGCGGGCCGCAGCTAGATCCAGGATGGTGCCGTCGAGGTGGGGGTGGGCGTCGGACCAGCGCTGGGCGGTGTCGCGGTCGGTGAAGAAGTTCAGGTCGTTGCAGCAGGAGTCGGCGGAGGGGCCCTCGCCGGCTCGGGCGCCGAGGAAGACGACCGTGGTTGCCGGTTGGGCGGTGAGTTCGCCGTCCCGGATGGTTATCTCGACGGGCTCCGAGGTTGACGGATCCGCCGAAATGACGACGGCATCGGTGCCGAGCATCGCGGGCACGCCGAGTGCGTCGACCGCGCACATTGCGTAAACCGTTGCGCCGTTGGTGATTCGAACGCGGTGCCGGGTCGGTGACGTCGAGAAGGGATACGCCGAGGCGATAGCGCCCGCGGCATCGAGGCGGATCACGTCCGCTGCGTGTAGGCGAGCCAGGACCGATTCGGCCAAGACGTCGAATCGCGCGGCGATGCGGGCCAGCTCCGTTGCACTCGGTGGTCGGCCCGTGGCGGCGAAACCGCGCAGAACAGCCTGGTGGATCTCCTTTTCGGCGGGGTCCGCCGGTTGCGCGGCGCGTCGCCACGTCGTGAGTCCGGGTGCGAGGGAGCCCTCGGTGTCCGAGGGTGCGCAGCAGTCGCCGGCAGCTCGGGAGTCGTCCGGCGCATCGATCGGCTCGAGTTGCAGGGCCGCGCGGAGAGCGCCGACCGTCGGGGCGCCGTCGATGCCGCCGGATTCGGAGCGGTACAGGCGGCACGCGACGCTCGGGACCTGGCCCGGCACAGCGAACGGGTCGACCCCGTCGACCAGCAGCGTGGGCGACCCGGCCATGCCCGCCGCGGCCGCATCGTCCGGGTCGTCGATGACGCGGTGAGAAATCTCGAGGACGATCGGATGGCCCGCCGTCGCCTGGCGGATGCGATCCTCCAGCACTGCCACATTCGGGCAGTGCGGAACCTGCAGAATCTCGAGCTTCACGACCGATCTCCCTTCTCGTGCAAGGTCTCCAGCAATGAGCAGCAGCGGTCCTCGCGCGGGCGCTCGCAGGTCGCCACCAGCTCGGCCAGCGATCGCCGCATGCGTTGCAGGTCGGCGATGCGCTCGGCGAGCAGGGCCATCCTCGACTCGGCCAGCTCCCGCGCCGTATCGCAGTCCTCGGGGCCGCCCGCGGCGAGCTGCAGGAGCACTTCGACCTCGTCCAGGCTGAACCCGTGATCCTGCGCCCGCTTGACGAATCGGATCGTCGCCACCGCGTCCGCGGGATACGCGCGATACCCGCCCGCCGAACGCGGCGGCTCCGCCAGCAGCCCCCGCCGCTCGTAATACCGCAGGGTCTGCACGTTCACGCCCGCGCGGGCGGCCACCTCACTGCTGCGCATACCGCCATTCTCAGCCCGGTACCCGGGTACAGAGTCAAGGATGAGCCGCGGCTGCCGGATCGGTACGGAGCGGGCGGCAGCCGGGCTGGACCGAATCCGCTACGCCGAGGCGGGAACCGGGGACTTCGCGAAGGCGAGGAGGTCGCGGGTGAGGCGTTCCGGGTGGGTCAGGTAGAGGCCGTGAGGGGCGTTTTCGTAGATGACGAGTTCGCTGTCCGGGACGAGGGCGGCCTGGCGGCGGCCGCCGAAATCGAGTGAGATCGAGGCGTCGGAGTCGCCGTGGATGATCAATGTCGGGACGGTGATGGTGCGCATCTCGGCGCGGAAGTCCGTTTCGACCACCGCGCGGTTGCATTCGAGGGTCGCCCACATCGATGTTCCCGCAATGGATTGCAGGACGCGGTCGCGGGTGATCGCGGAGACCTCGCAGCCGGGCAGGCCGACACCGATGTAGGGGTCGGCATTGTCGGTGAGCCAGCGGTCCTGATGGTGGTGCCAGGAATCGCGGAGGGCGTCGGCGGCCGCGCGCGGGGCGCCGTCCGGGTTGTCGTCGGTGGCCAGCAGGAACGGCAGCGCGGCCGCCACCAGCGCGATGCGATCCACCCGGGCGCTGCCGTGGCGGGTCAGATAGCGGACGATCTCGCCGCCGCCCATGGAATGGCCGACCAGCAGGAGATCACGCAGGTCCAGGTGGTCGATCAGGTCGGCGACATCATCGGCGAGGGTGTCGTAGTCGTAGCCGTGGCCCGGATCATCGGAGCGGCCATGGCCGCGGCGGTCCAGAGCGATGGTGCGGTAGCCGCGCCCGGCCAGATCGGCCATCACACCGCGCGGTTCGGTGCTGTCCATCCCGGCCGCCGCCAGGAACAGCACCGGGCGGCCGGTGCCCCAATCGCGGTAGAACAGCGAGGTGCCGGTGCGGGTTTCGACGAAAGGCATTGCGATGTCTCCTCATTCGATGGTCGGACGGGGTCCGTTCGGAACGAGGAGGACAGTATGTCGGGTTCACTGACATCTAGTGTCAGTGGATTCGGGCAGAATTTTCGATATGCGCGCCAGCCGTCTCATGTCGATCCTGTTGCTGTTGCAGACACGCGACCGGGTCACCGCCCAGGAGATCGCCGGCCAGCTGGAAGTCTCGATCCGCACCGTCTACCGCGACATGGAATCCCTCTCCGCCGCCGGCATCCCCGTCTACGGCGATCCGGGCCACGACGGCGGCTACCGTCTCCTCGACGGCTTCCGCGCGAAACTCGAGCTGCTGACCACCGACGAGGCCGGATCCCTGTTCTTCGCCGGACTCCCCAGCGCCGCAGCCGATCTCGGACTCGGTGCGATCGTCACCGCCGCCAACCTCAAGGTCATGTCCGCCCTGCCCCCGGAACTCCGCGACCGGGCGGGCCGTGTCGCCGAGCGCTTCCACCTCGACGCCCCCGGCTGGTACAGCGAAGCCGAGCCGACGCCCCACCTCACCACCGTCGCCGACGCCGTCTGGAACGAACGCGCCCTGCGCTTCACCTACATTCGCTGGGCCACACCACATCTGGTCACCCGCACCACCGAACCCCTCGGCCTGGTCCTCAAATCCGGCAACTGGTACCTCGTCGGCCATACCGCCACCGACCTGCGCACCTACCGCATCTCCCGGATCATGGAACTCGAGGTCCTCCCCGGCCCCGTATCCCGCCCACCCGACTTCGACCTCGCCGCCTACTGGGCCACCTACCTGGATTCCTTCGACCAACGCCGCCACCACCATTCGGCCCTGATCCGCCTCACCGCCGAAACCTTCGACCGGCTACCGGAACTCCTGGACCCCGCCACCGCGCAGGCCGCGCGCGACTCGGCCACCGACCCCACCCCCACCGGCCACCGCGACATCCGCCTCCCCATCGAATCCACCGACCGCGTCGTCCCCGACCTGCTCCGCCTCGGCGCCGGCGCGGAAGTCCTCGCCCCCGAATCGCTTCGCGAACGGATCGCCACCGAGACCGCGGCGATGGCCCGCCTCTACCGCCATTGATGCCGCCCGCACACGAGCTCTCGGTGCCGATCCGGTTACCTCGCGCGGTGTTTGTTTCATCGTCGGGCAGGACTGTCCTGGTAGCGCGGCCAGTTCGACAACGTCTGGTGCAGTGCTTCGACAATGTGCGGCCAGGAGTCGCCGGGGGAGCGTGAGTGAGCGAAGCCGCCGGCCGACTCGAGCGTGGCGAATCCGTGAAAAGTGCTGCGCAGCAGGCGAGCCGCGTCCAGCCCCTCGGATTCCCCCAATCCGTACCCGCGCAGCAGCGCCGCCGTCAGCTCGACGCTGCGCAGCAGCGCCGGCTCATCGGCCACCTCGGCCGGATCCATCCGAATCTGCGTGGCCGCATAGCGTTCCGGATACTCGAGCACGTAGGCCCGATACGCGTCGGCGAACGCCACCAACGCCTCCCTCCCGGAACGGCCGAGAACAGCCGCCCCGATCCGCTCGTTCAGCTCCGCACTGGCCAGCAGCGCCACCCGCACGCGCAAATCCTGCAGCCCCCGTACATGCACATACAAACTCGGATCCTTCACCCCCACCCGCTTGGCCAGCGCCGAGAGCGTGAGCTTCTCGAACCCGATCTCATCGACCAGTTCGGCCGCCGCCCCGACCACCCGCTCCGTCGTCAACCCAACCCGCGGAGACATCCGCCCTCCTTCCTACGCCCACTAAGCCAAAACCTAGCATCCATAGGAACAATCGAATCAGCCGTCTGAAACGAATCCCCGGTCGACAACTGTCGACCGGGGATTCGTTTCAGGGGTGGAGTAGATGTGTCCTAGACGGACTTGTTGAAGGCCTTGGCCTCGCGGCGGCGGCGGTGCAGGATGGGCTCGGTGTAGCCGTTGGGCTGCTTGGTGCCCTCGAGGACCAGTTCCTTCGCGGCCTGGAAGGCGATGGAGGCGTTGAAGTCCGGGGCCATGGGGAAGTACGACGAGTCGCCGGCGTTCTGGCGGTCGACGACGGGGGCCATGCGCTCGAGGGAGGCGATGACATCCGCCTCGGTCACGATGCCGTGGCGCAGCCAGTTGGCCATCAGCTGGCTGGAGATGCGCAGGGTGGCGCGGTCCTCCATGAGGCCGATGTCCTTGATGTCGGGCACCTTCGAGCAGCCGACGCCCTGGTCGATCCAGCGCACCACGTAGCCGAGGATGCCCTGCGAGTTGTTGTCCAGCTCCTGCTGGATCTCCTCGGCGGACCAGTCGGTGTTCGGGGCGAGCGGGATCTCGAGGATCTCGTCGACGGTGGCGCGCGGGCCGCCCTTGGCGATCTCGGCCTGCCGCTTGAACACGTCCACCAGGTGGTAGTGGGTGGCGTGCAGGGTGGCGGCGGTGGGCGAGGGCACCCAGGCGGTGTTGGCGCCGGACTTCGGGTGGCCGATCTTCTGGACCAGCATCTCGGCCATCAGATCGGGCATGGCCCACATGCCCTTACCGATCTGCGCCTTGCCGGGCAGGCCGGTGGCCAGGCCGGTGTCGACGTTCCAGTCCTCGTAGGACTTGATCCACTGCTGGGCCTTCATCTCGGCCTTGCGGACCATCGGCCCGGCCTCCATGGAGGTGTGGATCTCGTCGCCGGTGCGGTCCAGGAAGCCGGTGTTGATGAAGACCACGCGGTCCTTGGCGGCGAAGATGGACGCCTTCAGGTTCACCGTGGTGCGGCGCTCCTCGTCCATGATGCCGACCTTGAGGGTGTTGACCGGCAGGCCCACGACCTCTTCGATGCGGCCGAACAGCTCGTTGGTGAAGGCCACCTCGTCCGGGCCGTGCATCTTCGGCTTCACGATGTAGATCGAGCCGGTGCGGGTGTTCTTCAGCTGGGTCTCGCCATTGAGGGCGTGCTTGGCGATCAGGACGGTGATCAGGCCGTCCATGATGCCCTCGGGCACCTCGTTGCCGGCCGCGTCGATGATCGCGTCGGAGGTCATCAGGTGACCCACGTTGCGCACGAACAGCAGCGAACGGCCGTGCAGCACCAGCTCACTGCCGTCGAGGGCGGTGTACACGCGGTCCGGGTTCATGGTGCGGGTGAAGGTCTTGCCGACCTTCGACACCTGCTCGGCCAGATCGCCCTTCATCAGGCCCAGCCAGTTGTGGTAGCAGAGGACCTTGTCCTCGGCGTCCACGGCCGCGACCGAGTCCTCGAAGTCCATGATCGTGGTGACCGCGGACTCGAGCACCACGTCCTTGACGCCCGCGGTGTCGGTGGAGCCGATCGGGGAGGCCGGGTCGATCTGGATCTCGATGTGCAGGCCGTTGTGCTTCAGCAGCACCGAGGTCGGGTTGGCCGGCTCGCCCAGGTAACCCACCAGCGCGTCGTTGTCGGCGAGGCCGATCTCGGTGCCGTCCTCGAGGCCGACCACGAGCTCGCCGTCCTCGATCGAGTACTTGGTGGAGCCGACGTGCGAGCCGGTGATCAGCGGCACGGCGTCGTCGAGGAAGTTGCGGGCCCACTCGATGACCTTGTCACCGCGGACCTTGTTGTAGCCCGAACCCTTCTCCGCGCCATTGGCCTCGGAGATGGCGTCGGTGCCGTACAGGGCGTCGTACAGCGAGCCCCAGCGCGCGTTCGCGGCATTGATGGCGAAGCGGGCGTTCATCACTGGCACGACCAGCTGCGGTCCCGCCTGGGTGGCGATTTCGGCGTCCACGTTCTCGGTGCCGATCTGGAAGTCGGCCGGTTCGGGACGGAGATAGCCGATCTCGGTGAGGAACTGCTTGTAGGCAGCCTTGTCGTAGCCTGCGCCCGGGTTCGCGCGGTGCCACTCGTCGATCTTGGCTTGGATGTCGTCGCGTTCCGCCAGCAGTGCGCGGTTACGGGGAGCGAGGTCATTGATGACGGCCTCGGCACCCGACCAGAACGCGGCGGAATCAACACCGGTGCCGGGAAGGGCCTCGTTCTCCACGAAATCGTGGAGCACCTTGGCAACCTGCAGCCCGCCGACCTGAATCCGCTCTGTCATCTACTGCCTCATTTCGAGAAGCCGGGTGGAAAAAGTACGGGCGTCATATTACTCGCGGTTACCGGGCGGTATTTCACGGCCTCGGGGTTGGGGCCTCGGACGATGGGGGTTGATTGTATCGATCGGTATATTTAATGTACTGGTTGGAACATTTTCCGGCCGCTCGGAGCGGAGGTGCGATTCATGGGAAAACCCTTGTCCGGCAAGGTCTCTGTGGTAACCGGCGGCAGTCGCGGGCTCGGGCGCGAGATGGTGCTGGCGCTCGCGGCGGCCGGATCCGATGTCGTCATCGCCAGCCGCAAGCTCGGGGCATGTGAGGAACTAGCCTCCGAGGTGCGTGCGCAGACCGGGCAACGGGCGCTGGCGGTGGCCTGCAATGTCGGCGACTGGGAGCAGTGCGAAACGCTCGCCGAGGCCGCCTACGGCGAGTTCGGGACGGTCGACGTCCTGGTCAACAATGCCGGGATGTCCCTGCTCTATCCCAGCTTGGACCAGGTTTCCGAGGCCATGTTCGACAAGGTGATCGCCACCAATCTGAAGGGGCCCTTCCGGCTCTCGGCGCTCATCGGCGCGCGCATGGCCGCGGCGGGCGGCGGATCGATCGTGAATATATCTTCGATCGAGGCCGCGCATCCCGAACCGCTGGCGGTGCCCTACGCCGCCGCGAAGGCCGGCCTCGAGGCCCTGACCGTGGGGCTGGCGCACACCTACGGGCCGTCGGTGCGGGTGAACACGATCCGCTGCGGCCCCTTCGACACCGATATCGCCAAGGCGTGGCCGCCGCAGATGCGCGCCGAACTGGCCCGGCACACCGCCCTCGGCCGGATCGGGGCGCCCGCCGACATCGCGGGGGCGGTGCTGTTCCTCGCCTCCGACGCCTCCGCCTACTGCACCGGCGCGACCCTGGCCCTGGACGGCGGATTCCGATGACCGCCGCCGTCCCGGCCCGCCGCCGCGGCCGCCCGCCCGCGTCGGCGAGCGGACCGGGGGAGACCCGGGAGCGGATCGTGCGCGCGGCGCTGGAACTGTTCGCGGAGCAGGGTTTCCACGGCACCGGCGTCGCCGAGATCGGGGAACGGGCCGATGTGCAGCGCGGGGCGCTGTACTACCACATCGGATCCAAGGAGGAACTGCTGTGGCAGATCCTCGCCGACTACACCCGGCTCATGCTGGCCGAGGCCGAGCAGATCGCGGACGGCCCCGACTATCCGATCACCAAGCTGCGCAAGCTGATCCACAGCCACGTCCGGCTGATCATCGACAATCGCCGGGCCGTGGCCATCCAGCTGCGCGATGTCACCGCGCTGACCGGCGAACGGGCGCGGGAGCTGCAGGAGCTGCGCGACCGCCTGCAAGCGCTGTGGCAGCGGGTCATCGACGCCGGCCGGGCCGCGGGCGTGCTGCGCACCGACGACCACGTGGTCACCAATGGCGTACTGGGCATGCTCAATTCGGTGACCTTCTGGTACCGGCCCGATGGGCAGCACACCCCCGACGAGATCGCCGACATTCTCTGCACCACCGTCCTGGACGGACTCATCCAACCGCGCAAGAGCACGAAAGGCTGATCATGGCTTGGGATTTCGAGACGGACCCGGAGTACCAGAAGAAACTGGACTGGGTCGCGGAGTTCGTCAGGACCGAGGTGGAACCTCTGGACCTGCTCTACCCCAACCCCTACGACCGTCGGAACCCGGAGATCCGGGCG
Source organism: Nocardia sp. NPDC059228 (assembly GCF_042754245.1). NCBI lineage: Bacteria > Bacillati > Actinomycetota > Actinomycetes > Mycobacteriales > Nocardiaceae > Nocardia > Nocardia sp. NPDC059228. The sequence goes on from NZ_JBHZAL010000004.1 coordinate 73,990, forward strand.
CTCATGAAACCGTTGCAGGAGAAGGTGAAACAGCAGCAGCTGTGGGCATGCCACCTCGGACCCGAGCTGGGCGGCCCGGGCTACGGGCAGCTGAAGCTGGCCCTGCTCAACGAGATGCTGGGCACATCCCAGTGGGCCCCGCTCGTCTTCGGCTGTCAGGCACCGGATTCCGGCAATGCCGAGATCCTGGCCCACTTCGGCACGCCCGAGCAGCAGGCGAAATATCTGCAGCCCCTGCTCGATGGCGAGATCGGCTCGTGCTACGTCATGACGGAGCCCACCGGCGGTTCGGACCCGACCGCCTTCCGGACCCGCGCGGTGCGCGAGGGCCAGGAGTGGGTCATCAACGGCGAGAAGTGGTTCAACTCCGCCGCCGAGTTCGCCGCCTTCCACATCGTCATGGCGGTGACCGATCCGGACGCGCCGCCGCATCAGCGGCTGTCGATGTTCATCGTGCCCGCCGACGCCCCCGGTCTCGAGATCGTGCGGAACTTCACCGTCCCTGGTTTCAGCGAGCACGAGGCCCACCTGCGGTTCACCGACGTGCGCATTCCGGCGGACGCGCTGCTGGGTGCGGAGGGCCTCGGCTTCGTCGTGGCCCAGACCCGCCTGGGCGGCGGCCGCGTCCACCACGCCATGCGCACGGTCGCGCTGGTGCGCAAGGCCTTCGACATGATGTGCGAACGGGCGGTGTCGCGGCCGATGGGCACCGGCGTGCTCGGCGGTAAGCAGCTGACCCAGGAGAAGATCGCCGAATCCTGGATCGAGATGGAGCAGTTCCGGCTGCTGGTGCTGCGCACCGCGTGGCGCATCGACAAGGAACAGGACTACCGCAAGGTCCGCCACGACATCGCGGCGATCAAGGTGGCCATGCCCAAGGTCATGCACGACATCGCCCAGCGCGCCATGCATCTGCACGGGGCCATCGGCGTCAGCACCGATCTCCCGTTCCTCGACATGATGAACTACGCCCAGGTGATGGCCATCGCCGACGGACCGACGGAGGTCCACAAGATCACCCTGGCGAAGGAGGTCCTGAAGGCCTACGCGCCCGCGGATCCGGTCTACCCCAGCGGTTTCCGGCCCGCCCTGCGCGAACAGGCTCGTCAGCTGGTGGCCGACCGGCTCGAGCACGCCGTCGGAAACCTCTAGCCCGCCTGATCCGAAGGCCTGCGGACGAGGGCGATCCGGTGCCTCTCGTCCGCCGGCTGTCCGGCGATCAGGGCGCCGGCGTGGGTTCGTCGATGGTCTTGATGTAGTCGTCCACGTAGGTGGAGAGGATCTGCTCGACACTGAGCAGGAACCTGGTGGCGTTCGCGGCGGTGGGGCCGCCCGCGTAATCGCCCGCGCCGGCGACGAAGCGCCAGCCTTCGGAGAGCAGCAACTGCTGGGTGCGGCGGTTGGTCGCCACCCGCTGGTCGGCGTGGAAGATGGCGGCGCTGCCGGTGGCCACCACGGCCACCCCGCCGGCGCAGGCGGTGGCGGCGCGGATGAGGGAGCCCTCGAATCCGGCCAGGCCCGTCACCACGGCGCTGGCGACCATCGCGATGAACCGGAGAATCTGCCCCCAGCTGCGGAATCGGCCGGTGAGGCGGCCGGTGTCGGCGACCTCGCGGGCGTAGGTGCTGGTCCAGAAATCGTGGAACGCGGAGCCTACGACATTCCAGTCGATGACCGCTGCCATGGCGTCGGTTTGGGCCTGGGGCGACGAAGATCCTGCCACCCGGTCAGTGTGGCACGCGTACCGTTGCCGGGCTCAGCGGTTGCGGCGAGTCCGCCTCGCGGCCAACGGCATCGGCGGCGCGGCGCGCCCGGCGCGTCGGCTCAGCCCTGGCGCGGTTCGATCCAGAGCCCTTCGGACAGGGCGCACAGTTCGCCGTCGGCCGTCGAGAGCGCCACGCCGACCGTGTGTTTGCGGCCGTCACGCGTGACCACCCACGCGTGCGAAATGTAGTCGGCCCCGGCGTACATCGGTCGCAGCTGTTGTGAGGTCATGGCGGCGGTGAACGCGCCGCTGCCCATTCGCGAGAAGACGAACGCGGCGCGGCCGCCCGGGCAGTCGAGCGCCGACCAGACCACCTCGGGCGGGAGCTCTCCGGACTCGTCGGCGAGCCCGGCGTCGGGGGTCCAGGCGGCGGCCATCATCTGCGCACCGGGCAGCTCCGACGGGAACAGCAGCAGCCCGCGGCCCGGCTCGCAGGCCAGCCCGCAGCCGTAGCAGTCGGTGACCGTCCGGTCGCCCGACAGCCCCAGTTCGACAGCGGATTTCGCCGCCGCCCAGGAGGGCGCGGGCCGTGGATCGAGGGTGAGCGCCGCGGGCGCGGCCTCGACCAGCAGGGTGTCGTCGGTGGCGGTGAAGGCGACGTGGCCGTCGCCGGGGCGGGAGAGCAGGATCGGGGTGTCGACCGTGACGGCGCGCCGGAAGTCGACGCGCACGGTGTCCGCTCCGGATTGGGCGGCCAGCAGGCCCGCGAGGTAGCCACCGAACGCGATCTCCGGATAGCCGTGGATATGCGTCGGAACGGTGAGCGCCTCGGCCCGAGTCATGCTGACAGTCAACCCTTCCCGGCCGGTCGGCCGATCATTCCTTCGACCATACCCACAGCAGGCCGGGGCGCAGCCGGTGAAATTTCCCACTCTCGGCGAGAGCGATGACGAGGCCGGGCATCGGCTGGAACAACCGAGCTTCGGGCAGGGATCACCGGTGCCGTCCCAAGGTTGCCCGGGCCCGACCGGCGGCGGAGCGGTCGGGCTAGCGGCGCTTGCGCTCGCGGACCAGGTGGGAACGCAAGCGGGAGAAACCCTTGACCCGCACGCTGCGCAGACGGCGGATCGTCAGCTCATCGTCGCCGTCGAGTTCGGCCGCCGCGCCGTCGTCGACCAGGACCGTGCCCGGGCGGGCCACGCCGGTGAGCCGGGCGGCCACATTGACCACCGTGCCGTAGAGGTCGCCGAAACGGGTCAGGACCGGTCCGTAGGCCAGGCCCACCCGGAGCTCGGGCATCTCCGGAATCGTCTGGGCCGCACGGGTGATCGCCGTATTGAGGTCCAGCCCGATGCGGGCGCCGGCGCGGGCGTCCTCGGCGGCGAACATCACCTCGTCGCCGACATTCTTGATCACCCAGCCGCCGTGCGCGGTGATCACCTCGGTGGTCGCGGACTCGAAGGTCTCCAGCAGTTCGGTCAGCTCGTCGGGGTCGAGGTGGCGGGACAGGCGGGTGTAGCCGACCATATCGGCGAAGCCGACCAGCAGGTGGCGCGTGGCTCCGCCGGAGGCGAGCGAGCGAGTGAGCGCCGCGGCCATGTGCCGTTGCCAGGCGTAGTCCTGCAATTCGGCGAGGACCGCGATGGCCTGTTCGGTGGCCTCCCGGCCCGCCTCGGGCCGCCCGGCGCCCGCCGCGATCCGGCCGCCGATCTCGCGGGTGATCAGATCCGCCTGCCACTCGGCGAGCCGCGCCATCGCCTGACCCAGCGTGCGGGCGGCGGCGATCTGGTTCTGCTCGTTCGCGATCGAAGCCTGGTCCAGGCTGGTGAAGGCGCGAATCGCGGCGACATCGTTGTCGGTGAACGCCACCTCGTCGTCGCTGGCCGCGGCCGGAAAGCCCAGCGCCACCCAGAGCTTGCGGGCCCGGTCGGCGGGCACACCGGACAGCTTGGCCACCTGCGCGCGGGTGTACCGGCGTGGGCCGCCGAGCAACGACCGTTCGACCACCGCGTCGACCGCCTCGGTCAGGCCACCAGATTCGATCATGCCGCCAGTACAGCACATCGAATGACGCAGACACGGGCGTCCCGCGACAGCGTCCGATTCCGCCAGTCGAGCGATGGCGCCTCCAAAACCATTGCGGCCGTGGGCGACAGGCAACACCTCAGCCTCCGCACCTCAGAACAGGGGCTGGGCGTCGCGCTGCGCGAGCATGATCGTCATCAGCCCCGATTCCTGCGACTGGGCCGTGATCATGCCCCGCGCCGCCTCCTTCACCGGACCCGATGCGAGCAGCCGATCGGCCGTCTGCGCCATGGCCACGCCGCCGCGGTGGTGGCGCAGCATGAGCTGCAGGAACAGGACCTCGGCGGCCTGGCCGCGGGCGGCGGCGAGCGAGTCGAGTTCGGCCTGGGTGGCCATGCCGGGCATGGACGTGCCGTTCGTACTGGTCATGGTCGGCATCGAATGGTCGTGCGCGGCAGCCGCGTCCGCCGTCATCCACGCCATCGGATGGGTGGAGTCCGGCGAGGCATTGGCCAGGCGCAGCCAGCCGAGCATGGTGCCGATCTCCATGCGCTGGGCATCGGCGATCTGCTGGGCCAGCCGGCGAACCGTGGGATCCACCCCGGAATCCAAGCGCTGCACCATGATCAGCGCCTGCTCGTGATGGGCGGTCATGTCCTGGCTGAAGCCGATCTCGACCCGGCTGAGCACCGGTGGCGCGGAACGGCTCTCGGGAATCAGCAGTGGGCGCAGCAGCATCCCGGCCGCCAGCAGGGCGAGGGCGAGCAACGCCGGCGCCGCCGGCCGCCGGACCCGAGCGCCCGGGCGAGCCGTCACGATCCCACCACGGACTGCTGGTCGGCGGGCGGGGTGTACACGTCATCGGCGAGCTGCAACACCATGAAGCCGTTGTCATTACAGGTGGCCCACAGCTGGTTGCCGTGCCACTCCGGCGGGGAGAAGCACCAGTCGGTGGACAGGTCACCGAAGGCGACCATGCCGGACCGCGACGAGAGCGCCCTGTTCGGATCGAACTTGCCCTCCAGCACCGCCCGCGCCGCCGACGGGAACTCCATCACCGGGACGCCGATGAGCGAGGCCAGGGCGTGCGGGGAGTTCCACAGCTCCAGGTTCCGGCCCTTGCGGGCGGGCGGATTGAAGTACGCGATCTCCTTGGCGTGGAACGGATCCCGCACATCGAACACCCGGATGCCGGATTCCTCCCAGCCGCAGGCCAGCGCGGTCGGATTCGCGGGCCGATCGGCGGCGCAGTAGTGGGCGTCGTAGGAGAACACCGAGCCGCCCATGGCCGAGGCCAGCATCGAATCCTGATGCTCGGGCAGGTTGATCTCCAGCTTGATCTTGGCCGCGACCGTGGGGTTGGTCTCGTCGGAGATATCGATGAGCTTCACCCCGCCCGCGCCGCCCTCGTCCACGGTGAACAGGTACGGCTTGCCGTCATAGGTGACCGGAATACTGTGCTGCGTCGCCCAGCCATCGGTCCAGAACACCCGTCCCAGATGGTTGACCTGCGGGTTCGGATCCCGGCGCTGTACCGCGCTGATGTCCAGCACGGTGAAACCGGCCAGTGCGGACAGGTACATACGGTTGCCGTCCGGGCTGATCCCGAAGCCGTGCGCCTCGATGCCGGTGAGGCCCTGCCAGATCACGTGCGGATTCGCCGGGTCGGTCAGGTCGACCGCGCTGACGAAACCGGGCGCGATGCCCGAGGCCCAGTAGGTCCGGCCGTCCGGGGAGAACCCGCCCTCGTGGGTCGTGATCGGCAGCGGCATCAGCAGATTCGTGCCCGCACCGGTATTGAGCAGCCGCGGGTGGGCGCAGTCGGAGATGTCGTAGACCGACAGGAACCCGGCACCCTCGCCGACCGGAACGCCGGTGCCCACCAGCAGCTTTCGCTCGGCATTGATCTTGAGCGATTCCCATGTGCCGGCGAGCATGGCGGGCTCGGTGAGGGTCCCGGTCACCACCGGATTCGCCGGATCCGATACATCGAGCACCTGCACACCCTGCGCGGGCCCGAGAATATTGCCCGGGAACATCGACCCGGTGTAGGAGCAGTGGTCGTAGGTCGCCGAGGTGATCCCCGCGCCCCTGCCCACATAGCCGCCGACGAACGACAGATTGCACCGATACCCCAGCGTGCTGCGCCCGCTGTTGCGATCCTCGGCCGGAACATCGCCCTGCAGACCGGTTTCCGGCAGCGCGTCGTCCCCGCAGTCCGCCCGCGGCACCGATGTCCGTCCGACATCCAGGAACTGCTGCACCTGATTCGCGATGTCGGACTGCAGATCCGCCGTCGCACCCTGCATCGGCAGCAGGGCCGCCCCCAGCAGCGTCACCGCCAGCACCGCCGCCGGCTTGGACCGGCGCACGCCCGTGAACCGCATCATTGCGGTTACCCCCGTCTTCTTCCGAAATGTTCGTATCGTGACCGGTGGCACAGACAGCTATGCAATGTGGTCACCATTACGTCTCGAAACGCTAACGCATAAACGGACTGTCCGATAGGGCGAGTTACAAATAAGTGTCTGTGACACCATCGGTCAGTCGGGGGCCGATCCTCCCGGGGCAAGGCGAAATCCCTTGCTGCAGTGAGTAACAGACCCGGTCGGTCCGTCGATTGCGGAAACATCCGATGATCGAAGGGGATAGGTGACTCATGCGCACAACAGGATTCACGGCACTACTGGCGTGCGCCGTGCTGGCAGCCGCCACCGGCTGCTCGAGCTCCCCGTCCTCCACTCCGTCCCCCGCGCCGACCACCTCTGCGCTCACGACGGGCGGCACCCCGTCCGGTGGCAACCGGGGCGGCGGCCCGGCCACCGGCACTCCCGCCTCCACGACCGCGCAACCCACCGACACCCCCATCCCCGCCTGCGCCTCCGGTCAGGTCGACGTCACCGCGAAGAGCATGGGCGCCGCCATGAGCCACAACGGCACAACCCTCACCTTCGCCATCGCCAACCCGTCCCAGGCCTGCACCCTCACCGGCTACCCCGGCCTGGACGAAATCACCGACACCGGCACCGTCATCCACGCCGAACGCACCCCCAACGGCCACATCGGCGGCCTCCCCGCCGGTGCCGACACCCCACCCACCGTGGTGGTCAAATCCGGCCACCCCGCCCACGCCATCGCCGAGGGCACCTCGTGCGGTCCCTACAACAAACCCGACCCCAAAGTCGTCAAAACCGAAGTAACCGCCCCCAACTCAACCGACACCCGCGCGATAGACGCCACCATCTACACCTGCCCCCTCGAGATCCACCCAGTCACCGAGTAACGCGTTGGCTGCCGCTGTCCTCGCTCGGTGTTCACGATGATCGCGAACAGGGCGGTCGAGGTGCCGATGGTCGTGGTGCTCTGCGAGTCAGTCTGTGCTGGAATGGGTTTCGGCCCACGTGACGGCCCAGGCGTCGAGTGGGCCGAGTGCGCCGCGCAGTGCGGCGCCCAGTGGAGTCAGCGCGTACCCGTCGTCGTCCGCGTGCAGCACCCCGGCCTCCGTGAGTTCCCTCAGCCGTTGATACAGCACGCTGGACGACAGTCCCTCGCATCGAGCGAGCAGACCCCGCGCTCCGACCGGGCCGTCACGAAGTTCCCAGATGATACGCAGGGTCCACCGGCGTCCGAGCAGGTCGAGGGCCGCCATCAGTGGACGTCCCGTCGATGAACCGCGTACCGGTTTTCCGGGCCGTGGGACTCCCATCGCACTCCTTGTGTTTCGGATATCGAAACACTAGCATCCGGAGTGTTTCTATTTCCGAAACATGGGAGTTGGGGATGTCCAGGATCGAACCTCTCGAGCCGCCGTACGCCGAGGAGACCGGCTCACTGCTGGCCCGAATGATGCCCGGCGACGCGGCCCCGATCGGTCTGTTCCGGCTCTTCGCCAAGAACCTGCCCATGGCCACCGCAATGCATGGCTGGGGAGGCTATGAACTGAGCAAGGGGCTGTCACTGAGGCTGCGCGAACGCGAGATCGTCATCGACCGGACCACCGCCCGCTGCGGTTGTGAATACGAGTGGGGTGTACACCTCGCGGTCTTCGCCGGGCGTGCCGGGCTCACCACGGAACAGCAGATCTCGCTCACTCACGGCGAGCCCGACGATCCTTGCTGGACAGTGGAATCCGAACGCCTGCTGATCCGCGCGGTCGACTCGTTGCACGACGAGGGCGATATCGATGACGGCCTGTGGGGCGCACTGGCGAAGGAGTTCGACGAGCGGCAGTTGCTGGATCTGGTCCTCCTGTGCGGCTGGTACCACGCGATCAGCTTCGTCGCGCGGGTGACCAGATTGCCGAACGAGCCCGGTACGCCGAACTTCGCCGATCCGACGGCGACCGCGGAATAGACCCACCGCCCCTGCGCTTTACGGCGCGGGCGTGATCACCCCGGTCCGCAGCGCTCGGCAGGCGTCGAGCAGGCGGGTGCGGAGGACTTCCGCTCGGGTGGCGATGTCGGCTTGGGCGCGGACGTATTCGGCTCGGCCGGTGGGGGTTTCGATGCGGATGGGGTTGTAGCCGTAGGAGAGGAGGTCGTAGGGGCTGGCCTTCATGTCGAGTTCGCGGGCGGCGCAGGCCAACTCGAAGGCGTCGAAGAGGAGGTCGGAGGAGATCAGGGGGGTGAGTTTGAAGCCCCACTTGTAGATGTCCATGTTGGCGTGGAGGCAGCCGGGTTGTTCGCGGTCTATTTGCAGGTCGCGGGTGAGAGGTTCGGCGTTGCGGGGGGCCGCTTCGGGGGTGAAGAAGCGGAAGGCGTCGAAGTGGGTGCAGCGCAGCTGCATGGAGTCGACCACGGCGTCGGTGCCTTCGGGGCCCAGGCGGAGGGGAACCTGCTGGTGACGGACGTCGTCGGTGCGGTAGACCATGGCCCACTCGTGCAGGCCGAAGCAGGAGAGCTGGGCGGGGCGGGCGGCGGTGGCCGAGAGGAGGCGGGCGACGAATTCGAGGGTGTCGCGGCGCTTTTCGAGGAAGGCCGGGTCCGCGGTCCAGCCGGAGGTCGGAGCGCCGCCGGGATGGGTGGCCGAGATCTGGTGGTAGCCACGGGAACCCGCGTAGTCGTCGGCCTCGGCGAGCACAACACCGAAGCCCGGATGCCACTTTCGGAGCTGGGCGGGTTTGTGGCCGTAGTACGTGAACAGGAAATCGATCACCGGGTGTTTCGAACCGGTCGCCCGGCGCTCGAGATACGGGCCGACCAGGGCGTCGACGCGCTCGCGGTGGGCGGCCGCCCGGCCCCGCCAAGCGGGGCCGGACAGCCATTCGGGTCCGGGTGACACGGTGGAATCGGTGCGCGCGTTCATCATTCGGCGAGACGGTGGGTGGCGTCGCGGACCGTGCCGACGAACTCCTCCACCAGATCTTCCAGGGCCACGATGCCGACCGTATTGCCGCGGCTGTCGACCACGCGGCCCAGATGGGAGTTGGTGCGGCGCAGGCGGGCCAGCGCCTCGAACAGGGTGGTGCCCATGCTGACGGTGGGCAGCGGGCGGATATCGGTGCGGGGGATGGGGGTGCCCGGCCCCGCGCTGTCATCGGCGGTCAGATCGAGCACGTCCTTGACGTGCAGGTAGCCGACCAGGGAACCGTCGTCCGCGCGCACCGGGTACCGGGAGAATCCCGTTTCGGCGACGGCGGATTCGATATCGCCCAGCGTGGTCCCGTCCCCGCGCAGCGGCACCGAGCGGGTCTGGGTCAGCGCCACCATCACATCGGCGACGATTCGGTCGCTCGAGCCCAGCGCCTGGGTGAGGCGGCGATGCTCCTCCTCGTCCAGCAGACCCTCCGAACGGGATTCGCCGAACATCTCGGCCAGCTCCACCGACGACACCGTGGAATCCAGCTCGTCCTTCCGCTCGATGCGCAGGGCGCGCAGGGTGATATTGGCCGCGAAGTTGTAGATCGCGATCAACGGCTTCGCCAGCCGCAGCCACATCAGATGCACCGGAACCAGCAGCAGCGCCGACCGTTCCGGTCCCGCGAGCGCGATGTTCTTCGGAATCATCTCGCCCAGCAGAATGTGCAGGATCACCACGATGGTCAGCGCCAGCGCGAACGAGATCGGATGCAACAGCGAATCCGGCACGCCCACCAGATCGAACGGCTTCTCGAGCAGATGCGCCACCGCCGGCTCACCCACGCGACCCAGCAGGATCGAGCAGATGGTGATGCCCAGCTGCGCGGCCGCCAGCATCATCGACAGGTTCTGACCCGCCTCGATCACCGTGTTGGCGCTCCGCTTGCCCTGCGCGGCAAGCGCTTCCAGCCGGTCGCGGCGCGCGGAGATGAGCGCGAACTCCGCGCCCACGAAGAACGCGTTGCCCAGCAGCAGCACCAGCGTGAGCAGGACGGCGTACAGGTCACCCATGGCTGTGCTCCCAGGTCGCGAGGGCCTCGGCGTCGACCGGCCGGATCAGGACGCGGTCGATGCGCCGGCCGTCCATCCGCTCCACCCGGGCGATCCAGCCGCCCTTGGTGTGCGGGTGCTCCAGCTGATGGTTGCCGGGGTGCGGCAGCAGCACCTCGTCGCCGGTCTCGGGGATCCGGCCCAGCCGGGTCAGCACCAGGCCGCCGATGGTCTCGTACTCACCCTCGGGCGCGTCGTAACCGGTCGTGCGGGAGACCTCGTCGATGCGCAGCAGGCCCGAGCAGTTCCAGCCGTTCGGGGTGCGGCGCACATCGAGTTCCTCCTCGTCGTGCTCGTCGCGCACGTCGCCGAGGATCTCCTCGATCAGGTCCTCCATGGTGACGATGCCGGCGGTGCCGCCGTACTCGTCGACCACCAGCGCCACCTGCATGCCGTCCCGGCGCACCCGCTCGAGCACCTCGTCACCATCGAGGCTGGCCGGCACGATCGGCACCGGCTGGGCGATCGTCTTCAGCTTGATGCTGCGCCGATCCTTGGCCGGATGCACGAAGGTCTGCTTCACGTGCACGAAGCCCAGGGTGTTGTCCAGGTCGCCGTCGATGACCGGGAACCGGGAGTAACCGGTCTCGCGGGCGGCGTCGACCAGATCGGCGAGAGTGCAATCCCGATCGAGGGATTCGATCGTCATCCGCGGCGTCATCAGCTCCTCCGCGGTGCGCTCACCGAACTGCAGCGAGCGATCCACCACCTGCGCGGTGCGCTGATCCAGCACCCCGTGCAGCGCGGAAGTCCGCACCAGCGAACCCAATTCCTGCGGCGAGCGCGCCGAACGGAGTTCCTCCGCGGGCTCGACGCCCAGCCGGCGCACCGCCCAGTTGGCGGCCCCGTTCAGGAAATTGATCATCCACTTGAACACGGTGGAGAACGCGATCATCGGCCCGGCGGTCAGCCGTGCCATGGACAGCGGGTTGGCGATGGCGATGTTCTTGGGCACCAGCTCGCCATAGATCATGGACAGCGAGGTCGCGATGAGCAGTGCCAGCGCCAGCGAAATGCCCTGCGCGGTACCGGCGCTCACCCCGAACGAGCGGAACATCGGCTCCAGCAGCCGGGCCAGCACGGGCTCGGCGATATAACCGGTGATCAGCGTCGTGATGGTGATGCCCAGCTGGGCGCCCGACAACTGGAACGAGAGTGTGCGATGCGCCTGCCGCACCTGCCGGGCCCGGCGGTCGCCGTCGCGGGCGTGCGCCTCCACGGTGGAGCGTTCCAGAGCGGTGAGTGAGAACTCGGCGGCGACGAACAGTGCCGTGCCGGCGGTCAGAGCGATGAATCCGAGCAGACTGAGAACGGTGAGCAGGACCGACACGGTCAGCACCACCTGGCCGTTTCCGAAGCCGGTATTGCGGGGAAGCCGGGTTCGTCACCCGGCTCGGTAGAGGAGCCCTCCTGTGAAGCGCCCTTGGACGCGGGTGACAACTTGTTCCTTTCGCAGGGGTTGCAGGCGGAGATACGCCACGGATACCCATTTCTTGGGTCCGGTCAGGCTATGTTACCGGGCGGCCTCCATGGTTTCCGCACAGCGGTGCCGTATCACATCCGGCGGCGGCCCCGCATCGCCGCAGGACCGGCAGGGCCGGGCCCCGCACACGCGAAACCCGGCGGATCCGAGAGGGACCCGCCGGGTTCGGGATGTGCAGTACTAACCGGTGGTGATCACCAACCGGAGGGCAGCGGCCGGCCCTCGGCGAAGCCGGCGGCCGACTGCACGCCGAGTACGGCGCGCTCGTGGAACTCGCCGATGGTGCGGGCGCCGGCGTAGGTGCAGGAGCTGCGCACACCGGAGGTGATGTGGTCGATCAGGTCCTCCACGCCCGGGCGCTCGGGATCCAGGCGCATGCGTGAGGAGGAGATGCCCTCCTCGAACAGCGCCTTGCGGGCCCGGTCGAACGCCGAGTCGGTGGCGGTGCGGGCGGCCACGGCACGCTTGGAGGCCATGCCGAAGGACTCCTTGTACCGGTTGCCGTCGCGGTCGACGCGCAGGTCGCCGGGCGACTCGTAGGTGCCCGCGAACCAGGAGCCGATCATCACGTTGGCGGCGCCGGCCGCGAGGGCCAGGGCCACGTCGCGCGGGTGGCGCACGCCGCCGTCGGCCCACACGTGCTTGCCGAATTCCTGGGCGGCCGCGGCACATTCGGCCACCGCCGAGAACTGCGGGCGGCCCACGCCGGTCATCATGCGGGTGGTGCACATGGCGCCGGGGCCCACACCGACCTTGATGATGTCCGCGCCGGCCGCGATCAGATCGCGGGTGCCGTCGGCGGAGACCACATTGCCCGCGACCAGCGGCACGCCCAGGCCCAGCGCGGCCACCGAGGCCAGCGCCTCCAGCATCTTCTGCTGGTGGCCGTGCGCGGTGTCCATGACCAGGACGTCGGCGCCCGCGTCGACCAGGGCCTTGGCCTTGGCCGGGATGTCGCCGTTGATGCCGACGGCGGCCGCGATGCGCAGCCGGCCATTGGCGTCGATGGCCGGGGTGTAGATGCCGGTGCGGATGGCGCCGGTCCGGGTCATCACGCCCGCGAGGGTGCCGTCGGCATGGACCAGCACGGCCAGGTGGGCGTGCTTGGCCTCGAGCAGATCGAAGATGTCGCGCGGCGAGGAGTCGGCCGGGGCACTGACGAAATTGGCGTCTGCGACCACGCTCAGGCGGGCGAAGCGGTCCACGTCGGCGCAGGCGGCCTCGGTGACCACACCGACCGGCTTGCCGTTCTCGACCACCACGACCGCACCGTGGGCGCGCTTGTGGATGAGGGCCAGCGCGTCGGACACCGACTGGTCGGGATCGAGCACCACGGGGGTGTCGGCGGTGAGCGAGCGGCTCTTGACGAAGGCGATGGTGGCGGCGGCCGCGGGGATCGGAAGATCCTGCGGCAGTACCACGATGCCGCCCCGGCGGGCGACGGTCTCGGCCATGCGGCGGCCGGCGACGGCTGTCATATTGGCGACCACGAGCGGAATGGTCGTGCCGCTCCCATCGGTGGTGGAGAGATCGACATCGAACCGGGACGCCACATCCGTCCGGCGGGGGACGAGGAAGACGTCGTCGTAGGTCAGGTCGTAGGGCGGAGTCTGCCCGGGAAGAAACTGCACGTTGGACCATGGTAGCTGAATGCTGGGAGTTCGCGGTGCGATCGGGCGCGGAAAATGCCAGGCGGGTGCCAGCGGGGTCTCCTATGTTGGCGTCCGTGACCGATCTTGCGGCGCTCGCCGATCGACTGGATGTCAGCGACACCATCACCAAACTCTTCGTCTACTGCGACCAGGCCCGCTGGGCCGACCTGCGCGAGTCGGTGCTCGCGGAGGAGGTGTTCTTCGACAACGGCTTCGGCGGACCCGTCGGCCCGCAGCCCGGCGCCGACATCGCCGATGCCTGGGCCACCGGCCTGGGCGCACTGGACGCCGTCCACCACCAGGCCGGCAATCACCTCGTCGAGATCACCGGCGACACCGCGCTGGCCCACGCCGACGCCATCGCCGTGCACGTGAAGAACGACGCCACCGGCGGCACCACCCGCTGGTTCGTCGGCAGCTATGTCCTCGGCCTGCGGCGGACCGAAAAGGGCTGGCGCATCGACCGTTTCGAATACCAGCTGAAGACCATCGACGGCAATGCCGACCTGCTCTGAGCGGTAGCTCAGGACGCGGGAATGAACAGCGCCTCGAAGGGCGGTTCGCCCACCGCGACGGTCGTGTGACCGCGTCCCTCGGTGTCGGCGGCCAGCACCAGATCACCCGGTGCGAACCGCCGGCGCTCACCATCGGAGGTGGTCACCTCGATCACGCCGCGCAGCATGACCACCCACTGCCGGGCCGGGGCCGGATGCGGCGCACTGTCGAAGCCCGCGCTGCGCAGGTAGGACACACCCGCGATCGAGGGCAGGCCGCCGACGGCCATGGTGGGCACTCCGATCGCCAGAGTTCGCTCAGCCAAAGGGATTTCGGCGTCGGTGAACGTCGAACCGCCCTGGTTCGTGGCTTCGATGACGGTGTAGCGCAGGTTCTTTCGCTCGCTCATGGCCCACATGTTCACCGCCCGGCTGCGAGTTCGCGATTCCCCGCAGGGAATGACACGGAGGCTGTCCGCTGTCCGTGCCGAGCCATCAAAGTTCCATTTGCTGCAAGATTGCTACAGCCACTTTTGGGCTCGGAGTTATCTCAATCTCGTCCGATTTGCCGGAAAACCCGCTCGATTTCGCGCGCGTGTCGTAGGAACGTCCAAACGTGTCGGCGTCAGCGGGACGAACGTCGGGCCGCGCCCGGCTTGCGCTTCTTGTTGTGCGGCCGGCTCTCGCCCTTCGGCCGCTGCCGGAACCGCGGCTGCTCGCGCGAAGCCTCCGCCGCGGGCGCCGGCGGCGCCGAGGGGTCCGGCACCGGACGGCCACTGGGCCGGCGCGCGCCCGTGATCTCGAGCAGCCGCCGATCACCCGGCCGCACCTCCACGTCGGTGAGCGTCACCGAGGCCCGCTCCGCCAGCCGCGCGGCCTCCTCCCGGTCGTCCGGGGTGACGATGGTGACGACCGTGCCCGACGCGCCCGCCCGCGCGGTCCGCCCGGTCCGGTGCAGATAGTCCTTGGGATCCGCGGGCGGATCCACGTGCACGACCAGCGAGACATCGTCGATGTGCAGCCCGCGGGCGGCCACATCGGTGGCGACCAGTACGGGCGCGGTTCCGTCCGCGAACGCCGCGAGCATGCGATTGCGCTGGTTCTGCGCCTTCCCGCCGTGCAGCGCTACCGCGCCGATCCCGATCTCGCGCAGCTTGCGCGCCAGCTTGTCGGCACCGTGCTGGGTGCGCACGAACAGCAGCGTCCGGCCCTGCCGCGCGGCGATCTCGCTGACCACCGCCCGCTTGTCGGACCGCCGGACATGCAGGGCGTAGTGCGCGATATCGGGTCCGGCCGCGACGCTTCCGAGCTCGCTGCCCGAATCCGTGTCTGCCGCACCGGTTTCCACCGGCCCCGCCGACGTCGCGGCCGGAACGGTGCCGATCGCATGGGTCGCCGGTTCCCGCAGGTACTTCCGCACGAGTTCGTCGACTGTCTCGTCGAGGGTCGCCGAGAACAGCAGTTGCTGCGCCTCGCGCGGCACCTTGTTGAGCAGCGCCGTCAGCTGCGGCAGGAAGCCCAGCTCGGCCATGTGGTCGGCCTCGTCGACCGTGACGACCCGAATGTCGCCCAGCTGCACCGCTTTCCGCCCGAGCAGATCGGTCAACCGCCCCGGCGTCGCGATGACGACGTCCACCCCGCGCGCCAGCCGCTCCTCCTGCTTCTTGATGGGCAACCCGCCGACCGCCGTGGCCAGCCGCAGCCCCAATGACAGCGCGGGCTCGTCCAACGCGCTCTCGATCTGAATCGCCAGCTCCCGCGTCGGGGCCAGAATCAGCCCGCGCGGCCGCCGCGGCGCACTCGGCGCACCGAACAGCCGTACCAGCATCGGCAGCCCGAACGCGAGCGTCTTCCCCGACCCTGTCGCCGCCCGGCCCAGCACGTCCCGTCCATCCAGAATGTCCGGAATCACCGCTGCCTGAACAGGAAACGGCTTATCGATTCCGCCCCGCCGCAGCGCCTGCACCAGCACCGGCGGCAGTCCCAGATCCGCGAACCGCACCTCGCGGCCCTCGGAACCGGCCCTCACGCGCTCGTCCACCGGGCTCGTGGTCCCAGCCGGGTCGCGCTGGTCCGGCCCGATCTCGCGGGCGCCGGCCCGGCGGGCTTCGGCCGCTCGGTCGGTCGGCGAAGCCTCGGCTGCGGGTGACGAGTCGGTGGTGATGGTTTCCTCCCGGGCTGAAGTGGGTGTCGAAGTCGGAGTGGGTACGGGGTTGCCGCTGATGGCGGGCGGTGGCGAAAGGCTCTCGCCCGGGCCGGAATCGGCGGCGGGCATGGCGGATTGCGCCGCGCCCGAGTCGGATTCGGGAGCAGGCAGGTGCGGATCAGGCACGGCTGACCAGGCGGCTGAGCTCGACCAGCCAGGGGATCGCGACGGCGAGGGTCGGGACGACCAGGATCGCGGCGGCGGCGAGGTAGGCGGCGACGGCGATGCGGAGATCGCCGATCGGACCGGCCAGGCGCTGGATGCGGATCAGGGTGGTCGGGCCGCCGACGGCCATGGCGCCCTGTGGGGCCGGGGAATTGGAGCAGGCCACCAGGGCGCGCGCCAGGGGAGTGGGACCGGTGACCTTGACCGCGGAGTCGTCGGCGAGCAGTTCGATGAGCAGCTTCACCGAGTCCAGCGCGGATTTGGAACGGACCACACGGGGGAACGCCTCGTGCGCGGCGGTGAAGGCCTCGAGTACCAGATCGTGGCGGGCGCGCAGGTGGGAGCGCTCGTGGCTGACGATGGCGGTGAGTTCCTCGTCGGACAGGTTGGTGACGGTGCCCTGGCTGAGGACCACGCGCCGGCGCAGGCCGGGCAGGCAGTAGGCGATCGGCTCGGTGGCGGCCAGTACCCGGATATCGGCCGATTTCCGATGCACACCGGACTGATCCAGCAGGTCGACGAGCATGCGGTGGCGGGCGCGGCGGCGGCGGGTGTGGATGCCGACCCGGATCACCGACCAGATCAGCCGCGCTCCGACGAGCAGGGTGAGCGCGAACACCAGGACCAGGGCCAGCCACAGCGGCAAACCGAGGGCGTCGATCTCCTTGCTGGGCGTGGTGGTCGGACGGCCGTCGCCGCCCGGGACGAGGAGCCGGGAGGCGATGGCGAGTCCGGAACCGAAGGCGCTCAGCACCGCGGCCAGCGCGATCGCCTGCCACAGCACCAGCGCGGCACGAGGGCTGCGATAGGGCCAGGTGGCCCGGCTGAGCAGCGTTGGCACCGGTCCCGCCAATAAGAGGGCGAGACCGGCGAAAACCGGCGCTGTCCAGTCCATGTCCTCAGCTCACTGCGTTGTGGGGCTCGGGCCGAGGCTACGGCTATTTGGACTCGGGTTTGTCCTTGCGCGCCACCTCGGTGGCTTCGAGCTTAGCGAGTGCGTCGCGCAATGCGGCAGCCTCGTCCGCGCCGACCTGTTCGACGAAGTGCACCAGTGCGGCGCGGCGGCTGCCGACTTCGTCCGCCTGCTGCAGTGCGTCGACCATGAGGCTGGCGACGAGTTCGTCGCGTGTGTGCACCGGCGCGTAGCGGTGCGCGCGGTCGTCGCGCTGCTGGACCACCAGATTCTTCTTCGCCAAGCGCTGCAGAACGGTCATCACCGTGGTGTACGCGAGTTCACGACGCTCAGCGAGGGCTTCATGGACCTGCCGGACCGTTTGGGGTTCGTCGGCCGACCACAACTGGTCCATGACCGCTTTCTCGAGTTCACCAAGACCTGCCATCCCACAAGTTTACGGAGACAACGACAGGAATGCGTACTACAGCCCGTCGTAACCGGCGAGTTGCTGGTGTGGTATTGCTCATACCCCGGCATCCGCCGGCATGCCTCCGGATCGGGAGTCGCGCACGTGCCGGGCGCCGATGGGCACGATCATCGGCCGCCCCGACACCGGGTCCTCGAGCATCTCGGCGCGCAGGCCGAAAACCGCGCGCAACAGCTCGGCGTCGATGATGTCGGCGGGCACGCCCTGGGCGACGATGCGGCCGGCGTGCATGACGATGAGGCGGTCGCTGTAGCGGATGGCCAGATTCAGATCGTGCAGGACCATGACCACGGTGCGGCCGAGGTCGTCGTGCAGGCGGTCGACCAGGTCGAGGACCTCGAGGGAATGGGCGAGGTCGAGGTAGGTGGTCGGCTCGTCGAGCAGCAGGATGTCGGTGCCCTGGGCCAGGGCCATGGAGATCCAGGCGCGCTGGCGCTGGCCGCCGGAGAGCTCGTCGAGGGTGCGGCCCGCCAGGTCCGCGATACCGGTCTGTTCCAGGGCGGCGGTCACCTCGGCCTCGTCGTCGGCCGACCACTGCCGCAGCCAGGACTGATGCGGATGCCGGCCGCGGGCAACGAGATCCGCGACGGTCAGGCCCTCGGGCGCGACCGGCGTCTGGGGCAGCATGCCGACGATGCGCGCGACGTCCTTGGTCTTCATGGTGGAGATGGCCTTGCCGTCCAGTAGGACCCGGCCCGACCGGGGCCGCAGCAACCGGCCCAGGGAGCGCAGCAGCGTCGACTTGCCGCAGCCGTTCGGGCCGATGACGGTGGTGATCAGCCCGGGCTCGATCTGCACCGAGAGCCCGTCGACGATGACCCGCTCGCCGTAGCCGAGGGTGATGTTTTCCGCCGCGAGAGTCACAGTGTCGCCTTCCGGTTGGTCCGAACGAGCAGGTAGAGCAGGAACGGTCCGCCGACGGCCGCGGTGACCACGCCGACCGGCAGCGAGACGGGAAAGACGGTGCGCGCGAGCAGGTCCGCCCCGACCACCGCGATCGCTCCGACCAGTGCCGAGGCGACGACCGGTTCCCCGGGGGTCCGCAGCAGTCGCCGCGCGATCTGCGGCGCGGCCAGCCCGACGAACCCGAGCGGGCCCACCGCCGCGGTCGCCAGCGCGGCGCAACCGACCGCGGCGGCAAGGAGAATCGCCTGCTGGGTCTGGATGCGGACGCCGAGGATGCGCGTGGTGTCGGTGCCGAACCGCAGCGCGACCAGCGTCCGCGCCGACCCGGCCGTGACGAGCAGCGCGACGCCCAGACCGATCGCGGCGGGCACGAGGGACGACCAGTCCGCCGCGTTCAGCGACCCGGTGAGCCACTGCTGGGCAT
The DNA here is from genome assembly GCF_042754245.1 of Nocardia sp. NPDC059228. Taxonomy (NCBI): domain Bacteria; kingdom Bacillati; phylum Actinomycetota; class Actinomycetes; order Mycobacteriales; family Nocardiaceae; genus Nocardia; species Nocardia sp. NPDC059228. Next base: position 92,839 of record NZ_JBHZAL010000004.1, read on the forward strand.
GCGCGGCATCGGTGAGCGTGGCCCGCGTCAGCAGCCAGCTCACCACCGACAGCAGCGCCGCGTTCACGCCGATCCCGATGAGCACCAGCCGGAATTCCATGACCCCGCTGTCCCCGGTCGCCGTCCGGCCCCAGGCCAGCAGGTAGATCAGCACGGCGGTGAGCAGCCCGCCGGCCAGTGCCGCCGCCGAAACACCCAGCGCCGCGGCCGTGCCCGTCCCGACGCCACCCATCCCGACCAGCACCGCGACCGCACCGCAGCTCGCGCCGGAGGTGATGCCCAGCAGATCCGGGCTGGCCAGCGGATTGTGCAGAATCGACTGCGTCACCGCGCCCGCCAACCCCAGCGCCGCCCCGACCACGATCGCGGTCAGCGCCCTGGGCAGCCGCGAATCCATGATCACGAACCGCTGCGCGCGAGTCCCTCCGCCGCCCAGCACATCCAGCACCCGCCCGAGCGGAATCCGGAACTCGCCCACCGCGATATCCAGCGCGAACAACCCGAACAGAGTCGCCGCCAGCGCAACCACGGTGAGCACCGCGCCGATTCGCAGCACCGCCGAGATCCGACCCACTCGCACCGCGGGCCGAACACCGCGCACCGTGTCGACGGAGGTTGGCGCGGCGGAGGGTAATTGGGCGCTTCCGCGGGTGTTTGCCATGGGGTGGCTGGGGCTCACCGCGTTGCGGGTGGCGTTGGGAGGTGTCGGAAGAGTCACAGGCTCACCAGCTTTCGGCGGCGGACCAGAAGGATGAAGAACGGTGCGCCCAGGGCGGCGAGGGTGACGCCGGCCTGGAGTTCGCCCGGGCGGGCGATGAGGCGGCCGGCGGTGTCGGCGAGGAGCAGGACCAGTGCGCCGAGCAGGCCCGAAAAGGGGAGCAGCCAGCGGTAATCGGGGCCGGTGAGGGCGCGCGCCAGGTGGGGGACGATCAGGCCGAGGAAGGCGATCGGTCCGACGGCGGCGGTGGCCGCGCCCGCCAGGAGGACGACCGCGGCCAGGCCGAGTGCCCGGCTGCGGGCGACATTCACGCCGAGACCGCGGGCGACATCATCGCCGAGGCCGAGCAGGTTGAGGGCGGGGGCCGAGGCCAGGGCCAGCATCGCGCCCAGCGCGAGGAATGGCAGTACCTGGCCGAAGGTGGAGGCGTCGTGCCCGGCCACGTCGCCGACCACCCAGTAGCGGTAGGTATTGAGGGCGGTGCCGTCCAGCAGGACAACGATATTGGTCATGGCCTGCAGGAACGCGGTGACGGCCGCGCCGGCGAGGACCAGGCTGAGCGGGCTCGCCCGGCCGCCCCCGAGCGAGGAGACGCCGAATACCACCAGGCCCGCGAGTAGCGCGCCCGCGAAGGCGAACCAGATGTACTGCGCGGGCGTGGTGAGGGCGAGCAGGTGGATGCTCAGCGCGGCCAGGAAGGCCGCGCCCGCATTGATGCCGAGTAATCCGGCGTCCGCCAGCGGATTTCGGGTGTAGCCCTGGATCAGGGCTCCGGCCATGCCGAGCGCGAGTCCGGCGACCAGGGCGAGTCCTGTTCGCGGAAGGCGTAATTCGCGCACGATCTGGGCGGCCGAGCCGTCCGCGGGACACGAGAGTGGTAGTCCACCAGGGCAAATGAGCGCGTCGTACACGGTTCCGAGACTCAGATTCCGGGAGCCGAGGGCAATGCTGGCCGCGATGGCACACAGCAGCAGGGCGGCGAGAACGAGAAGTCCGGACAGACGTCGCCGTCTGGTGGTGACTACGGCGGGCACGGTGACGAACTACTCCTGACGCGTTCATTGCTTCGATAAGTCTGGTAAGCCTAACCTATCTTCCCGTGCTCGTTGTCCATGCATTGGCCGAATAGTCGATGAATGAGGAGGTTCGATGCTCGAACCCGTAACCGTGTGTCCGCCGCGCGATTCCCGGCTCGCCTTCGGGACGGCCTGTTCCCGCCTGCGCGCCCTGCAACCCGAACACCCGCGCGTCTACGCCGTCGCCGCCATGGCCGACCAGGGCAAACGCCGCTGGTGGCGGCTCGCCGACGGCATCCGCGAGGGGCGGATCGAGGTGATGTACCGGCGGCACGCGGCCGAGATGAGCAATGCCGACATCGCGGCCGAAGTGGTGGCCACGGCGCTCATCCACGCGGTGATCGGACGGGTGATGGCCATGGTGGTGTCCGAGGGCCGAGCCTGGGATCCGGGCCTGGAGAACCTGTGGATCCACACCGACAACGACGGCGGCATCGACTGGGCCGGCCTGTCCGACACCACGATCCGCGTGATCGACGGCGACCGCCTCACCGGCGAGGACGGCGTCGTGGCCCTGCCCTGTGAGCCGGCGCTCTACGTCTGGCTCGCCCACCGCTGCCTGCCGGCGCTGTCCCTGATCCAGGAGGCGATGGCGCGCTGCGCGGGTCTGAGCGTCCGCCGCTTCTGGGGCCTGGTCGCGGAATCCATTGTGGGCGCGGCGACCTACGTGCCGGCGCTGTCGCGCACCTCCTCCTCGGAGGGAGCCCGCCGCGGCCAGGCCATGCTGGCCGCGTTCGAGGACCGCGGTCTGCCGGTCCGCCGGGCCTGCATCAGGTAGGCCCGACCCACACCTGGCGTCGCCCGGTCGGGACCGGATCCGGTCTCGACCGGGGTCAGGAGACGGCCACCGGCCCTGCTCCGTCGCCCGCGGCCCGGGTAGAGTCGGACCGCCGCCGGGAAACAAGGGCCAGAGCAGAACCCACAGCACGCCACAGACATTGACGGGCTTCGCTCCTCAGACCGTGATGGTGATCTGCTGGTCGATGGTCTCGATGGCCGACTGCAGCACCCCGGCCTGGTCCTGGTTGCTGGTGGCGTTCAGCTGCAGGACGTAGTAGACGCCGCCGGGTCCGGGAATGACCACGGTCTCCTGCGCGGACACCGCGGAAATGCCTTGCAGCGTGTAGGTTCCCGCGATCCGGTAGGCGGGGAATCCGGAGACGGTGGTGACCGAGCCGGTGCCGATCCGGGTGGAGCCGGGCAGGTTCTTCATCTCGCCGGCGGCGTCGGCGATCAGCTTCTGCGGATCGACCATCCCCCGCAGTTTCGACAGCAGCGCAATGATATTCGGGGTGTAGTTCGCCCCTACCGCGTCGGGGCCGCTGTACACGATCGCGCCGATGGTGCCGACAGCAGCGGATCCCACGCGTGCTCGCCGGTGGCGTCCGCGATCCGCTGTGCCCGGGCGAGCAATCCGCGCGCCTCGGAGGTGCGGTCGTGGTGTGTTTCGATATCGGCGAGCAGGGCCAGGAAGAACGGGGCCATGACGGTGCTGCCGTCCTCGGTGATGGCGTCGTACGCCGCGAAGGCGGCGGCCGGATCGGTGTGGTCGCCGGTGAGTGTGCGTGCCCAGACCTCGACCACCTTGGCGCAGGCCGCCCACTGGCCACCGCCCGCGGCGCTGAGTTCCGCGTGCACCGCCGCGGCGGCGCCCGCGGTGCCTTCGGTGACGCCCAGCACGCCGTAGACCTCCACGAAGGTCAGCCGCGCGGCCAGGATGTTGAAGACGTCACCGCGAGTCCGGGCCAGCTCCAACGACATTCGGCAGTATTCTTCGGCGGCGGCACGGTCGCCGCGCAGCGCCTCCATCAGTCCCATCCAGCAGTACACCCGGGGATGGAAGAAGTGTGTCGGGTCGCTGACCGTCTCCGGTGGCGGGAAGGTCTCGAGCATGCGCCGGGCGCGGGCCAGCATGTCGTCCCGGTCGCCCCGCAGTGCGGTGGTCATGATGTCCACGAACTGGCTCGCCACCCCGGCGGCGGGATCGTTCGAGGCCTCGTACCGGGCCCGGAGGCCGTTGGCGATGACCTCGGCCTCGTCGAGCCGGCCGCGGGCGCACAGCATCATGCAGCGCATGGCCGCCGCGCCGTGGAAGTCGCGTCCGTCGATCTGCTCGCCGAGTTCGAACGCGCGTTGCACGGCGGTCAGGGCCGTGGCGCTGGTCTGGCCGTGCAGGATGCCGCGGGCCCCGGCGAGGTGCCGCCACAGGGCCGACTGTCGTTCCAGCAGTTCGGGTTTGGCGGGCAGGCGGCGGCAGATCTGTAGTGCGTGATCGGCCAGGGTGACGAGGTCCACGTAGGCGGAGCGGGCGAGGGCGCGCTCGATCACGGTCTCGTGGATCTCCAGGGCCGCATGGGTATTGATCTCGGTGCCCGCCCGCCACGCGTGGTCGGCGGCGGCGATGGCCTCCTCGTAGGGCGAGGTCGGCAGCGCGGCAGCGCGATCCGACGCGATGGCCGAGTGCGTGGCGGTCCGCTCCGCCACCGGAATCCGGGCCAGCACCGCGTCGCGCAGCAGGCCGTGACTGAAGCAGAACACACCGGGCCGTTCGCGGTGCTCGTCGAGCAGACCCGTCTCGTAGGCCGGTCGCAGCTGCGCCCGGACCGATGGGACCGGCGAGTCGAGGATGCCCGCGAGCGTCGCGACATCGAACTCCGGGCCGATCACCGCGGCCGCGGCGAGCGCGCGCCGGCTGGGCTTGCCGAGCACCGCCAGCCGGCGACCGACCGCGGCGGCGATGGCATCGGAACGGCGTCGAGGTCGGGCACGGCGGGGCCGCCCGCGTGTGCGCCGACCGCGTGCGCTCGCACCAATTCCTTGATGTAGAAGGGATTTCCGCGGGCATGCGCCCACAGGTGCTCCGACAGTTCCGGGTACGGCGAGCACGCACCGCTGTTTCGGCCCGCCCAGGGCCGCCGGGGTCCCGTCGACGCACGCCTCGATCGCGCCGAACAGCGAGTACTCGACCGGACCGGTCATGCGGATGCGTCTCTCTCGGACGGGCGAACACGGCGAAAAGCGCAGATTTGGTTTGTAACACGTCCCGCCGCGCCCCGCCCACCGGTCACAGAAATTCAGCGCATGAGCGTTGATCCCTGTCAGCGCTGCTCACCGAGCTCCTCCGGGTGGAAGGCCGGCGCGAGGGCTTCGGTCAGCCGCCGGGCGAAGGCCTCCTGCTGGTCCGCCAGGTCCGGGCGGTCCTTCGCGAACTCGGCCCAGTCGGCGTCGATGGCGATCTGCCGCAGCTGGATGAACCGGGTGTCCGGGGTGACCGCGCGAAGCAGTTCCGGCGTCGGCGTGCAGTGCTCGGCGAGCAGGACGGCGTCGTAGAGGTCCTTACCCTCGGGGAAGCGGTCGTCGGTGAGCCACAGCAGTTTCCACGCCAGCGACAGTTCCGGGCCGGCCGCGAGCATGGCGGCGGCCGGGCCGGGGCGGCCCAGGCGAGGGATCTCGGTCCAGCGCGGCGGTTCGGGCAGGGGTTCGTTGAACACGAAGTCCAATTGCACGGTGCCGGAGGGGATCCGGGCATCGAGGGCGGTCCAGGGCACGACCAGACGGCGACCGGGAACGCGGTCGTAGGTCCAGATGTCGGCATCGACGGCCTCGCCGGCGTGGAGACGGATCGACTGGGAGGCCTCGGCGTGCGCGGCCACCCGGGCGGCGATATCGGCGAGCATGCTGTCGGTGAGGTCGCTGTGGAACTCCCACTCGGTGGGCAGCACGATGAAGTCCACGTCGCCGGGCTCGCGGGCCAGGTCGCCGAACCAGGCGCCGAGCAGGACGCTGCCGCGCAATACCAGGTGGTCGGTCCAGGGAGAATCGGCGATGGCCGCCAGCACGGTATCGAGGGCGTCGCGGCGAGCGGCGAACCAGGCCGCGGCCAGGTCCGCGTCGTCGAAGTGCGGTTCGCTCAAACGCATTCCCATGCGATGATCCGCCATGGCGGGATCGAAGACCGGCCGCTGCAGGACGCCGTCACCCGCGACCGGCAGCAGCGTGCGGGGCAGGTCGCGTAGTTCCCGGTCCGCTGCGGACGGCGGCTGGGCCGGGACCACGGCGGTGGGCTTCCACGGGCCGGGCCCCAGCGCGGTCCACGGGGTGGTTGTCATGGCCGATTCCCTCCCTCGACGATCCAGCCGGCGTCGATCGACTCGTCCGTGTCGAGGACGACGAATTCACGTTCGGCGGAGAGTACTTCGTAGTTGTTCGCTTGCAGCGCGGTCACCAGGGCGGTGTGGCGGGCGGTGGCGGTGGCGTCGCCGACCAGGCGGCAGCGCTGGGTGACGAACCGCTCGGTGCGGCGGCCGGGACGGGTGCGGCGGGCATTGGCGGAGAGGTGTGCGGTGTGGGCGGTGGCGAGGCGGGCGAGTGCGCGCACCTCGGTGCCGGGTGTGAGCAGCAGTTTGATGTGGTGCTCGAAGTAGTAACCGGCACCCAGTGCGACGGCGGCGTCATCGGTGGCGGGCACGCCTGTCGTCCAGGGTGTCGCCTCGATCTTGGTGCGGACCACCTCGAATCCTGCGGCATCGAGCCGCGCGGTGAGCGCCGCTACCGAATCCGCAACCGCGGGAAGCGATCCCGCGGCGCGGACGGTGAGCATCGGCTGGTCGATGACGCGGCCGCGCTCCAGCACGATGTGCACGAACTTCAATCCGTGTGCGGCGGCGTACCGTTCGAGGCGTCCGGCATCGGTCGCGCGCACGGTGAGGTGGGCTTCGAAGTCGCCGTGGAAGATCGGGGGAGCGGTCGCGGTCACCGCGCCATCCTCGCAAACCCACCGCCGTGCCGTCGCAGGGTTTTCGGCGGCGGATCAGTGCGCGTAGATCCCGGGACGCTGCCGGTGCCAGGGGAGGCGGCGCTCCAGGTCGGCGGCGATGGCGAGCAGGGTGGCCTCCCGGCCGTAACCGGCGACGAACTGCACACCGACGGGGAGGTTCGAGGCCGAGCGGCCCAGCGGCAGCGAGATGGCCGGGTTGCCCGTCGCATTGAACAGCGCGGTGTACGAGCCGAATTCGAAGATCTTGCGATACCACTCGGGTGCGGTCAGCGCCGGATCATCGGCGTCGAGGTGGCCCAGCGGCAGCGCCGGCCGCGCGGTGGTGGGGGTCAGGTACAGGTCGTAGTCGGTGAGCAGGCGGGCCACCGCGCGGCGCGCCGTATTGAAGGTCGACTCGACCGCGTACAGATCGGCCGCGGTGCGGGTGGCGCCGTAGGCGACACAGGCGCGGGTGGTGGCCTCGAGGTGATCGGCGCCCGGCGTGACGCCCAGCGCGGCCGCGGCGGTGGTGACGGCGTCGGCGAGGAAACTGCACCAGGCGTCGAGGTTGGCGCGGTGGAACGCCTCGTAATCGACGGCGGGATCGGCCAGTTCGACCTGATGCCCCATGTCGGCCAGTTCGCGGGCGACATCCGCGACCGCCCGCGCGCAGTCCGGATCGGCCTGCGACAGGTCGGCGGTCACGGCGATGCGCAGCACGGGCGCGGGCCGGGTGATGAGCGTACGGAAGTCGGCCGGCTCGGCGGGGAACAGGTACTTGTCCCCGGGTTCGCTGCCGTGCACGGCGTCGAGCAGGCCCGCGCAGTCCCGCACCGTCCGGGTGACCGCGAACTCCACACCCATACCCAGCAGCGGATCGGCGTAATCGGGTGCGGCGGAGACCCGTCCGCGACTCGGCTTCAGCCCGACCAGTCCGCACACCGCCGCCGGGATCCGGATGGATCCGCCGCCGTCATTGGCGTGCGCGACCGGCAGCGCCCCGGCAGCCACCAATGCGGCTGCGCCGCCGCTGGATCCGCCCGCGCTGCGCGCCGGATCCCACGGATTCCGGGTGGGGGCACCGTAGGCGCGGGCCTCGGTGGTGGCGTTGAAACCGAGCTCGGGGGAGGTGGTCACCGCCATGGTGGCCAGGCCCGCGCGCCGGAAGCGGGTCATCAGCGCGGTGTCGTGCGGGTGCGCCACACCGTCGCCGAACAACCGGCTGCCATTGCGCTGCGGCACGCCCGCCGCGTGGATGATCAGATCCTTGATCGCGAACGGCACGCCGGCGAAAGGACCGGACGGGTCGTAGTCCAGCGGCTGCTCGAACACCTCGCCCACGACCGCCCCGAGCTGGGGATCGACCTGGGCGATCGCGGCCGCCGCCGCGGCCTGGACCTCGGCGGCCCCGGCCTGTCCCTGCCGCATGAGGGTGGCGAGACCCGTCGCGTCGTGTGCCGCGTAGTCGGCGATATCCATCGGAAACCTCCCGGTGCTGTGTGCTGGTGCGCCAGAACGTAGGTCGCCGCGCCGGGTGCGGCGTCCGTCGATCGACGGACGCGGTTCTGCGGTCCGGGTGCTGTCTGCACACACTCCCGCGGCCGCGGGAATCGTGACCCGCGTCATACTGGCCGGATGGTTGCCGCATCTGATGAGGGTCTGGACCCGGCCGTCGCCCTGCGGGTCCGGACGTCGATCGCGGCGGCGACACCGGACCGGCCGGGTCTGGGCCGGGTGCTGTTCGAGCTGTCGCGGGTCGTCGCCTTCGAGCACGCGGCGCTGACACGGTTCGATCCGGTCGCCGGAGTGCATCGCACCGCGGCCAGTGTCGGGTATCCGTCGGGCGCGCTCGAGGTGATCGACACCTGCCTGCACTCGCATCCGATGTTCACCCGGCTCCGCGACGAGCGGGTACCGCTGGAACTTGCCGAGGTTCCGGCCACGGCCCGCTCCGGACCGGTGTTCGACCGGGTCATCGTGCCGCTCGGTTACCGGCAGGGCCTCACCCAGCCGTTGTTCGGCGTGGACGGCCGCTACCTGGGCATGCTGAACATGAGCGGCACTGCGGGCGTGCCGTTCTCGCGGTCATCGATGACCGCGCTCGCCCTGCTCGCCGACGTGGTCGGCGCGGCGCTCGATCCGTGCCGCAGCCCCGAGACCGTGGTCGATCCCGGGGAATCGGTCGTGCTCGTCGGCCCCGGGAATGACGTGCACGCGGTGACGGAGTTCGCCACACCGGGGTTGTTCACGGCCGGTACCGCCGGATTCCGGCTCGCGCGGTCGGTGGCCGAATCCGGTTGTCCGCGTGACTATCTCCTGCTCGCCGGCGGGGACGTCTACCGGACGCGGATGCGCCCGGCCCGCTCCGGCGGCACCCGGGTCGCCTACCGCCGGATCGACCCGCCGCACGCGCTCACCCTGCGCGAACTCGAGGTCCTCGCGCTGCTCCCGGCGGGCGGATCCAATGCCCGGATCGCCGCAGGCCTCGGCGTCGAACCCTCCACCATCGCCACCCATATCGAACGCATCCTGCGGAAACTGAACGCGCCCAACCGAACCGTCGCCGCCACCACCGCGGTGCGCTGGGGCCTCGAGGTCGACGCCGCGCGCTGATCGGCGCGGAACATGAAGTGGCGGTGGGCTTCACGCAAGCTCATGAGACGAAGGTGGTGGGTTCCGTCGAACGACGGTACCCACCCCCCGCAGGGGATCGGGGGCCCCCCAGCCCACGGGGCCACGCGCGATCCAGACGCCCAAACCAGTATATGTGC